>CAZFWO010000094.1:0-5656 GCA_964522785.1 uncultured Desulfurellales bacterium | reverse complement strand
CAACAGGAACAATCAAATCAACACCCTGAGTTACACTGTAGGTGTCGAAAACTCCACCGGAATTAGCACAACTTCCCATGGAGATAACCCATCTAGGATGAGGCATCTGATCATAAAGCCTTCTAAGTACGGGCGCCATCTTTTTTGAAAGCGTACCCGCAACTATCATAACATCCGAATGTCTCGGAGAAGGCCTAAACACCTCTGCACCAATCCTCGCCAAATCAAAACGACTTGCAGCCGTCGCCATCATCTCAATGGCGCAACATGCCAAACCAAATGTCATAGGCCAGAAAGACCATCTTCTTCCCCAACTGACAATCTTGTCAAGTTTGGCTGTTACAACAACATTCTTTGGCCCTAAAACTTCTACTGCCATTCTAACGCTCCTTTCTTATAGGCATAAATCCATCCAATAAAAACAAGAAAGAGGAAAATAAACATTTCCACAACACCAAGCAAACCCAGCCCTCTAAAATCCACCGCCCAAGGGTACATGAATATAGCCTCAATATCAAACAACGTGAACATAATGGCTATAACAAAGAACCTTATGTTGAATTGTTTAATTTCCGCCATAGGGAATATACCGCACTCATATACTTGAGATTTAACGGAAGTATATTCCTTAGGGGCAAGATATCGGGCTAAACCAAGCACAATAGCGAACATAAGAGCTGTCAAAACAACGGCTATGCCAGCATTCAACCATTCGAGCATACTCCAACCTCCCTAAAATTATTTTCAAATTATAAACCAATGTGAATTTTACATGAAAGATTCTTTATGTCAATAGAGAATAAAGAGAATAGGCGTGCCTAATAGTAAATAAATTAATTAATTACGGCTAAAATTAAGTTATAAGTTAATATTATAGTCAGTTTTTAACTTGAAAAGACCACTGTGTAATCCATATTTCTTATTAAGTTCTCGAAACGAATATGACCCGTTACCTATTCTTATAGATAGAGTTTTAAGGAAATAAGAAGTTAATTTTGCAAAAAACTCTTAAAATAGTTTACATTCTTTAAAATAGAATAGGTAACGGGCTCAACTGTTTGAGCCGATTCCTCACAAACCTACTATTATTTTTTTATAGTAAGTGAGGAATCGGCGAGTTTTGAGATTTTAATTAAAATTCATCGTTAAAAAATTCATTCTGAGTTGAGAGAATCTTGATAAGAAATTGTAAGAGCATTATTTTATTGCTATGCAGTGGTCTCTTGATTCAATTCATGAGGATCTATTTTTCTGTACATTCCCATTCCTAAATCACCAAGCTCTATACTCCCTATGGCAATCCTTTTCAACTTCAATATAGGAACGTTGAACGCCTTAAAGAACCTTCTTAGCACCCTGTTGCGCCCTGAATCTATAGCGGTAACAACCCAAAACGGATCTTTTGTAAGTTTTATATTCAAGGGTTTGAAAAAACCGTCTTCAAGTCGCACTCCCCTGGACATTTTTCTTATTTCTTCTTCAAATAATCTGTTCTTTGTCTTTATAAGGTAGGTTTTTCTTATTTTAAACCTGGGGTGCATAACCATATTTGCGAAATCTCCATCGTTTGTGACAAGCAACAAGCCCTCAGATAGGTAGTCTAACCGTCCAATACATATAAGTTTTTCGTCTACATCACGAAAGTAATCGCATACAACAGCTTTACCCGATTCATCTTTTGTTGCACTCAATACAAATGGAGGTTTATAAAATGCAAAATAGTGTTTTACCCTGTGAAGTCGCAGTCTCTCGCCGTTAATCTCCACAATATCCTTTTCTTCATCGATGTCTGCAAAGTCCTTTATAACTTTGCCGTTAAGTTTAACCTCTCCATTCTTTATTAAACTATCAGCTCCTCTGCGAGAAATATTAATACATCCTGCTATAAATCTATTTATTCTCATACTATTCGTTAAAGCTAACCAGTTCTCTGCTTCTTTTTGGATGCCTTAATTTTCTTATGGCTTTGGCCTCTATCTGTCTAACTCTTTCCCTTGTGACACCGAGCACCTTTCCAACCTCTTCCAAGGTATGGTCTGACCCATCACCGATGCCGAATCTCATACGTAAAACCTTTTCCTCTCTCTGTGTGAGCGTAGAAAAAACATCTTCTATCTTTTCCTTCAAACTTGTTTCTATTGCAACATCCACGGGAAGTTTGGTTTTTTTATCCTCTATAAAATCCTCAAGATGCGTATCGCTATCATCTCCAACAGGGGTTTCTAATGATATAGGCTCCTTTGCTATTTTTATTATACCTTTAATTTTATCGGCATCCATATTCAAATACTCAGCCAGTTCAGGCGTAGTAGGCTCTCTTCCATATTCTTGAATTAGCAATTTGGAGGCTCTCACTATTTTATTAATAGTTTCTATCATATGAACAGGGATCCTTATTGTCCTTGCCTGATCAGCTATTGCCCTCGATATGGACTGCCTTATCCACCAGGTTGCATAGGTTGAAAACTTAAATCCTTTTCTGTAATCGAATTTATCTACAGACTTCATTAAGCCGATATTGCCCTCTTGTATCAAATCCAAAAAGGACAAACCCCTATTTAAATGCTTTTTTGCGATGGAGACAACCAATCTTAGATTTGCCTTAATCATTTTTTGCTTTGAATTTTCTACCCTTATCCTTTCTTTCTCTATTTCAGAAAGCATATCCAATAATTCTTCTCTATTTTCCAAATTTTTGTTTTTAAACACAGTTTCTCTAAAAGATTCTATCATACTGTGTAAAAATCTGTCGCTCAAGGCAATGTCAATAAAATCCCCAAATATGCCTTCTTTTAACTTCTTTTGCTTCCATTCTTCCTCTGTTTGGGATAATTGATCGTATTTATCTATTATATTCTCTAAAATTTTTATAAATGCCTCTTTTGAAGTATGATCTTCGCATTCCGTATCATCCTCATCATCATATGTCAAATCAAGAGCGTTGGATATGGTTTTTACCTTAACATCTCCTTTTAAAATATCTTCTTTCAAAGACACTATATGTGAATATGTAAACGGCATATCAATAATTCTTCTTGTTAAATTACTCTTATGCTCTTCTATCTCCTTCGCTATCTCTATCTCTTCCTCTCTGCTCAAAAGGGATATATTACCCATCTCTCGCAGATACATCCTAATGGCGCTTCCTAACTCTTCTGATTCTTCAATTTTAAGTTTTCTTTCAAAGTGAGCATCTCCCAAAGAAATCTTATCCGTATCGATTATAGATATCTCTAAATCATCACACGTCTGCATTAAACTATCTATATCATCAACATTTACACCTTCCGGCAACATTTCATTTATCTCATCGTAGGTGACATAACCCTTTTTCTTTCCTTCATCTATAACTCTACTAAAAGCTTCTTTGGTTAAGCCTTTATCCATATAAAACACCTCTTTCTCTTAATTTTTCCAAATCCTCCGGACTGTTTATATTGGTAACCGATTTCTCAATATTACAACCAAAGCTCTCAACAAATTTAGTCTTAACATTGTTTATCAAATACTTGACCATCCTGATATCATTATTTACCATATACTCTAATTGTGGAATAACGCTTTTTTTGTAAATTCCATGGAGAGGGTGCAGTCTATGATTTACCCTTGGCACAACACAGTCTATACTCTTATCCATGTGTTTGTAAATCTCCTTCACACACTCTATATCTAACAACGGCATATCGCAAGCACAAACAAAAGCCGCATCATCATATGTTTTCTTCAATCCTACGCGCATTCCTTCTATGGGACCGAATTTTTTATTTTCATCTTCCAAAATCTCAACATCTTTACATTTAACAATTTGAGCATATTTTTCCTGTTTGTCAACCACTAATATAATATTTTTGGACAATTTTTTTAATCTATCAATAATTATGTCTATAAGATAAAAACCGTTTATTTTTATAAAAGCCTTATCGTTCCCCATTCTTTTAGACTCGCCACCACATAGAATAATACTTGTAAACACTCCAACCCACCAAAAACAAAACATTAAAGGCAAGAAACGATTGTATAAATACTTTTCTTGTTTTCAAGTAATTTTTTTAATACAATGTTTTTTATGGATGTAGAACTATTCAATTACACGTTACCTCTCGATTTAATAGCACAAAAACCGTATGCAAAAAGAGATGAATGTAGGCTAATGGTCTGCGACAGGGGGAAAAATAGAATATCCCATAAATTATTTAAAGATATTACAGACTATTTAAAAAAAGATGATTTGCTTATTCTAAACGACACAAGGGTTATACCTGCAAGGCTGTTTGCAAAAAAAAGCACGGGTGGTAGCATAGAAATATTTCTACTTGAAGAGATGGGAAAAAATACATATATGGCCATTACAAAGGGTAAGATTAAAGACAAAAACATTGTTTTTCTAAAGAATGGTATTGAGGCAGAGATAAACAAAACAGATTCAGACAAAAGAGTTGTCCGTTTTCTATTGGGAAACAAAGACATAAAAGAATATCTGCAAGAAATAGGTGAGGTTCCCCTACCTCCTTATATCCACAGAAACTATCAAGATTATAACAAAAAAGAAGATTCTGAATATTATCAAACTGTCTATGCAAAAAAGGACGGTGCGGTGGCAGCGCCTACGGCAGGGCTGCATTTCACTGAGCAACTTCTCAATCAAATAAAAGACATGGGCGTAAACATATCGTACATAACACTGCATGTGGGAATAGGAACATTTAGACCCGTAAAAGAACAGATCGTAGAGAATCATAGGATGCACGAAGAAACATATGAAATAAGCAAAGAAACAGCGGAGATATTCAACAAAACAAAAAGTAAAAAAAATAGAGTAATCGCTGTTGGCACCACAGTCGTTAGGGCGTTGGAATCAGCCATTGACAACAATGGATATCTAATGCCTAAAAAGACAAGAACAAACATATTTATATATCCAGGCTATAAATACAGGGCTATAGATGCAATGATAACAAACTTTCATCTACCCAAATCAACGCTATTAATGCTTGTCAGTGCATTTTACAAAAGAGAAAAAATATTAAAATGTTATGAAGAAGCGATAAAAAACAACTACAAATTCTTCAGTTTCGGCGATGCAATGTTTATCTACTAAAACTGATTTGCCGTATCGCTTCATATAAAACGATTGAAACACTGTCAGATAAATTTATTGAGCGAACATTGTTTGTTGTCGGTATATTAATGCAATAATCAAAATATTTTTCCAATAGATATTCGGGCAATCCTTTTGTTTCTGAGCCAAACATAAACATATCGCCCAATGCATAAGTCTTGTCAAATAGGGTGTTTTTTGCCTTCGTTGTGGCAAAAAAGATTCTTTTCCCTTTTGAAAAGTTAAAAAAATCGACAATAGAATTATGTATTATTAAATGCAGATGTTTCCAGTAATCCAAACCAGCTCTCTTTAGATGCTTGTCATCAAGAGCAAAACCCATAGGTTTAATAATATGGAGATAAGAATTTGTAGCAACACACAGACGCGCAATATTACCTGTATTTGGAGGAATGTCTGGTTGATACAAAACAATATGAAAATTAAAGTTATTTTTTAAAAGAAATTGTCTTTGCATAAAAAATGAAAAATGAACTGATAAATATATTTTAACCCCCTGGCAATACTTACTCTCCCACGGGCTATTTCCCGCAGTAC
>CAZFWO010000093.1:0-5737 GCA_964522785.1 uncultured Desulfurellales bacterium | reverse complement strand
AAAGTTTTTAAGAACATAAAAGTTTCTTACAAAAATAGGTGCTGGGTCATCGTTAGAAAATTCATTCTTGAGTTGAGAGAATCTTGATAAGAAATTGTAGGAGCATTATTTTATTGCTGTGCAGTGGTTTCTTTTTACCATATCTTTATCTTTTACTTCTTAGGTAAATATGTAACAAACTTTTTTATATTTATCGATACAACAATATTGGAGATAATAACATATCTATTATGATTTTTCTATTTTACTATCTTTATTTCCACTCTTCTATTTTTTGCTCTACCTGCTTCAGTATCATTACTGGCAACAGGGTTCGCTTTACCCTTGCCCTCAATTGAAAATATACTTGAAGAAAGTCTTTCAACATACATCAAATAGTCGGCAACCGACTGTGCCCTTTGCAAAGAAAGCTTCAAATTGTAGGCATCGCTGCCAATATTGTCGGTGTAACCAGTTACAACCAATTTTTTACCTGGATGTTCCTTTATAAAATCCGCAACAGACAAAAGAGCTGATTTTGCCTTTGGTTTTAGAATAAATTTATTAAAATCAAACAGCACCCTCTCAGGTATTCCAAGAGTTATAGCGTTCTTTGTTTCCTTTACACTTATACCAAGTTTTTCGGGTGTGGGTTTGGCTTCCTTATTGGTATATTCTGCAACCTTTATATTTGACACAAGCACGCCGTATTTATCTGTATCAGCAGGAAAACGGATCTCAAAACCGCTCACAGCGCCCCTATCAAAGGGTTTCATTTCCACTCTTTGACCATCTACATAAATCCTGAACTGACCGCGTCTGACTTGCATTGCAAGATGAATCCTTTTTTTAGGACAAGCCTTTATGTGAACAATATTGCCGGCACCTTCAAGCTTTATACCACAAGATTTATCCCAATTTATACCATTAAAGTAAACATCAAACGGAAATCTATCATCATCCC
Source organism: uncultured Desulfurellales bacterium (assembly GCA_964522785.1). Lineage (GTDB taxonomy): Bacteria > Campylobacterota_A > Desulfurellia > Desulfurellales > Hippeaceae > S144-51. The sequence continues at coordinate 4,794 of CAZFWO010000093.1, read as the reverse complement.
ATTTATTCCCTTTTTTTCTTAAGATTCTAAGCATAACACGAGCATGTGTTTTTAATGCCACAATATCAAACTCAATTGAAAATTCACGGTTGCCAACATCCAATTTTTTATATACGGCAGATTCGTGATCCTCTGTGCATCTAACACTTGGAGCAAGCCATATGCGATTTCCATACCTTACACACTCCACGCTGCCCAAAAATTTATCTATTTTCTGCGATAGTTCTCCAACGGGACACATATGAAAATCGTTTTTGTAAATGGTTTTATCCCCCGAAACAAACTTCATCTTTTGAGAACTCGTTATCAATTCTTGAGAAAAACCAATATTTGCCAAAAAAAAGAATATAAGTAATGTATAAAAAATCCTTTTCATAACAACCTCCTATTTAAAAGGATTTATCGGTGGTATAGAATATATATTGTTTATAGAAATACCATAAGGAATCATACCAAGTATAGAAACAAACAACAATCTACTGTTACTTGTTATTTTTTTTAGCTTTTAAATCCTATTCTCAAACCACCCCAGTGCTTTCCCTCAAAATATATGGGTGTTGAGATATCAAACATCAAGACGCCCACATCCCTTGGGTATGGCTGCAAAAGAAAATCTCTTTCGCTTCTTGCGGCTGACAAACCCGTAAAATCGTTAAATATTCTCATAGATCTGTTGCCAAGCAAGTCTTTTTTGTAATCGCCCGTTAGCGGTTTGTCGTATTTGGTATTGTGGCTCGGTAGATACCCGTTGTCATCAACCAACACAACAAAGATAAATTTTTTATTCATCTCAAGCACATTATCCTCTATGGGCTGTATATACTTCTTAGCAAAATCGGTAAATTTTGTTCTGCATTTTTGCGGATTTGTGTCTGGTACTTCAACATAGTTTCTATCCCACAAATCTTCTTCTGCTATATCGCCTTTTTCAACAGCATCTGTCATAACCTTTTCTATCTCTTTTTTTGTATTTTTCAATATGTCGTATATATCTTTGAAGTTGTCATCATCGTTAATCTTGAAAGATATAATGTCCCACTCACCATCCTTGTACATATATGAGCCATTTTCTGATTTAACCAATTCAACCTTTTTGAACTTATAGCTGTTTTTCAACACAGAATCGAGATATACAGAGAACAGTTGAGGATACGGACATATCGATAAACCCAGCATTGCACCTCCGACACCTGTAGGACAATACATACATGAATCACGGTTGATCTTTATAATAAGCTCATTATCACCTACACCAAGTTCATACTTATTTGCAAAATTTAGGAACTCATTCAAGTTTTTAAATATCGTTTCAAAAAAATCTCCGTTTATATCCATATCTTCAAGGAAGGGAAAAAACCCTTTTTGCATCTCGTGGAGAATGAGCCTTTGGGCTGCTGTCTTCATGGATGGAATAAGCATAGCCCTACTCATTATACCAAGATCAAATGTTGCCCCCATTGTACTTGCCCATAAAAGTTGGGCACCTGTCAATTTATCAAATCTCTCATTTCTCTCTGTTTCTCCCATCATTATCCTCCAAAAGTTTGGCATATAATATCATTGAATATACATTTCGCGAAATAAATTGTCAAATAAAAATCGCATCAAATAAATAGAACTTTCTTATTTTTATGTAATTACCGATTATGAGACCACTGCGTAATCCATATTTCTTATCAAGCTCTTGAAACGAATAGACATAAGCACCTATTTTCTGACATTACGCAAAAAGTGCTTAGTGTGCTTAATGAGCAATGTCCTTCTTCCTCACCATCCATTCTTGATATACAGGATATCAATAAATACAAAGAGACCACTGCACAATGTATAGTTTCTTATCAAGCTCTTGAAACGAATATGACCCAGCACCTATTTTTGTAAAAAACTTTTATGCTTTTAAAAACTTTATCCACAAAAATAGGTGCTGGATTGTCGTTAAAAAATTCATTCTTAAGTTGAAAGGGCTTGATAAGAAACAGTATTATATTGTTATTGTATCACTATGCAATGGTCTCATTATAACAGGAAAATATTTTATTTAACGCCTATTTGATAGTATTCAAAACCAAATTCTTCTAAAAGTTTTTTGCTATATTGGTTTCTTCCGTCAAAAATAATAGGATTTTTGAGCCTCTTTTTTATCTCATAAAAATCCGGACTTCTGAACTCTTTCCACTCCGTCGCAAGCAACATAGCATCGGAATTATTAAGCGTATCATATTTATTGTCAAAATATTCTACACCTCCAATATCCTTCAACCAAAAATTCCTTGCATTGCCCATCGCTTCCGGGTCATATGTTTTTATTTTCGCACCCATTTTTATAAGCTCTTTTACGACTGTAATTGACGGAGCCTCTCTCATATCGTCGGTCTGTGGTTTGAAGGCAAGTCCCCACAACGCAAACACCTTGCCGCTTAAATTGTTTCCAAATCTTTTAGCTACTTTCTCGGGAAGTTTATATTTCTGCCTTTCATTTATATCACTTACGGCTTTTATAACCTTAGGCTCATATCCATAATCTAAAGCGATTTTTTCCAAAGCTTTTACATCCTTTGGAAAACAACTCCCTCCCCAGCCAATACCGGGATATATAAAATGATAACCTATCCTTCTGTCGCTGCCTATACCTATTCTAACCATATTAACATCAGCTCCTACAAGTTCACATATATTGGCTATCTCGTTCATAAAAGATATCTTTGTGGCAAGCATTGCATTTGCCGTATACTTTGTCATCTCTGCACTCTTTATATTCATGGCAATAAAGCGCTCATGATTCATTGTAAACGGTCTATAAAGCTCCTTCATAATATTCATGGATTTTTCGTTCTCCGCTCCAACAATAACCCTATCCGGTTTCATAAAATCGCTGACAGCATCACCCTCTTTTAGAAATTCAGGGTTGCTTACCACATCAAACTCAAAGGGCACACCCTTGCCAAACCGCTTTTTAAGCTCATCCGAGATAGTTTCCCTAACCCTATAGGCCGTGCCTACAGGTACAGTGGATTTGTCGACAACTATCAATTCATGGTTTACATACCTACCTATCTCTTTTGCTACCTCCAAAACATAATGTAAATCAGCACTACCGTCTTCTGATTGTGGTGTACCAACCGCTATAAATATTATTTTAGAGCTATCAATAGCTTCTTTTATATCTGTGGTAAATTGAAGGGTACCCTTTTTATAGTTCTTTTTTACAAGCCTTTCAAGACCGGGTTCATATATGGGAATAATACCATTTTTTAAATTGTCTATCTTCTTTTTATCAATATCAACACATACAACATCATTGCCCATCTCGGCAAAGCATGTGCCCGTAACAAGCCCTACATACCCCGTTCCAACCACACCCAATTTCATATAAATAATCTCCTTATGCCTTCATAATATTCATCTTTTATTTCTAACATTTTTTCTAAATCAAGATTTAAAGCTGCATCTAAAACATCCTTGTCAAAATCAAATTCCTTCAATATATCCTTAGCTTCATCAAAGCTATATGCAACTCTATACGGTCTATCCTGTAAAAGTGCAGCCAAAACGGTTGATAGCCGTATAACCTCTGTGTTTTTGTCAAACTCCGATATTTTAAAAGGATATCCGCTATTTGAGTGGTTTTCGTGGTGAAAAATTGCAGGATATTTTATTTTGTCCTCCATCTCTAACATATCAAGAAAAACATCTGTATAGTAAGGGTGCGCTTTTATAATATTAAATTCTGTTTCGCTTAACTGTTTTGGTGAATTAATCAAATCGACAGGTAAAAATGCGTTACCCGCATGGGCAAAGAGGCTTGAAAGTATAAGTTTTTCTGTGCTTAAAGAGAGTTTATATCCTATCGACACCGCTATATTTTTTACAATTATGGAATAGTTTTCGTAAAATAGTGACCTATAGTCTGAGCTATAAGCTACAAAATAGGCCAAACGCTTTATGAAATCACCGTTCGCTGGCAAATCATGTTTATCAACTATTTTAAGCAACTCTCTATCCAAATTTTCTTCATGCAATTCATACCAAAAACTCTCTTTTTGCGAGATGACCCTGAATGCATTAAGCATATCTTTATTGAATAATCTCTCTTTTTGAGCTACAAAGTCATATAGCTCATTAAAAGCAAACGGATTAGTCAAACTTCTGAACGAAACCTCTATATTGTCTGCAAGAAACAGAATGTTTCCCAATACAGCATGGTTTGTATCCGCAGGTGTATGGTGGAGTGCAATTGCATTTGATACATCAAGGTGAAGATTAAAATACCTTGCTATCCTTGATGATATAACTGCATGCCTTGTGAGCTGTTCGAAGTTTTCATTTATAATCTGCCTAAACGTCTCAATCTTGGAAGATCCAGAAATCAAACCTATGTCGTGTAACAGTCCGGCTTGCAAAATAAGATTGAGACCAAAATTGTCAATTCTTAAGTATTCTGCTATTCTGTAGGCAATCAGCGTTACCCTTCTCTTATGAAATGTATCATCCCCGTTTTCCATATCCGAAAATAGAGAAAGCGTGTATATAGCTTTGTTAATATTCACTTTTCTCCCCCTTTAATCTTTAAAATACAATACAACAAAATCCATCAGCCACACCGTTGTTATAACAATTTAAAAAAACTAATGCAATCCATAATTATGAGCCCAGCACCTATTTTCTTGGATAAAGTTTTTTACGAAAATAAAAGTTTTTTTACGAAAATAGGTGCTGGGTTGATAAGAAATATTTACTACGCAGTGGTCTCATCATGTAAAACTTGACAAAACTGCAAACTTTTATTACATATCT
>CAZFWO010000092.1:0-5745 GCA_964522785.1 uncultured Desulfurellales bacterium | reverse complement strand
TGCAATAGTTTCTCTATTAACCTTACTTAAAATTATTATAGCAAATCTTATTTAAGCTAAGCTTTTGTACACATGAAAAATCGGCAATTGTCTATTTTGATTTTAGAATTTTATTATGCCGCCTATATTTCTGCCGCATATTTTATCCCTTCTGTATGAGAAAAAGTCCTTATTCTCGTATGTGCAGATACCTACAGAATTTATATTTTCTTTGCGTATACCTTCTTCTATCATCTGCTGCCTGTTTATTTTGTATAAATCCAAAAATATTCTGCCGTTTTTACATACAACAGCACCACCTGGAAATTTCTCAGCCACATCCTGTTTTATCTCGTAGCAATTTGAGCATATATGAGGACCTACGGATACTATAATATCTTCTGCTTTTGAGCCAAGTGCTTTAAATTTTTTAACAGCATTACCGGATATATTTAAAAAACTTCCCCGCCATCCGGCATGAACCGCCATAATAACACCGGTTTTTGTATCCATCATAATAATAGGCATACAATCCGCAAATTTTATACCAAGAAACACACTATTTTTTGCTGTATAAAATCCATCCGCATCATGCGGTTGATTATCAAATTCAATTATAACATTGGAATGAACCTGTTTAATCATCCCCAGCTCTTTAGCAGAGACAGTATTTTTTATAATTGATAAATTTTTTATAACGTTATCTTCTTTATCGCCTACATTAAAACTGAGATTCAACGAGTCAAAAGGCTTTTTGCTTACACCATTATATCTGTCGAAGAAAATACATCTTGCGTTATATTTTAAAAATCTTTTATCCTCTATAAATCCCATCTACTTTATGAATTCTTTTCCAAAATAGGGAATTAGTTTTTCCGGTATTTTTACGCTACCGTCTTCTTGCTGGTAATTTTCCAATATTGCAACAACACAACGTCCAACAGCCAATCCCGAACCGTTCAGCGTGTGAGGAAACCTAATTTTTCCATCTTTGTACTTATATCTAATCGACGCTCTTCTTGCTTGAAAATCCAGTGTATTGGAGCATGAAGAAATCTCTCTGTATCTGTTTTGTCCTGGAAGCCAGACCTCAATATCATAGGTTTTTGCAGCAGAGAACCCTATGTCTCCGCTTGATAAAATAACAACTCTATAGGGTAAATTTAGTATCTGCAAAACTTTTTCTGCATCATTTGTCAATTCTTCCAATGCATTGAATGACTCTTCGGGCTTAACAAATTGTACAAGTTCGACTTTATTGAATTGATGCTGCCTTATTATTCCTTTAACATCCTTGCCATAACTTCCGGCTTCTTTTCTGAAGCATGCAGTATAGGAAACATATTTTATGGGTAGATCATCTTCACTTAGAATTTCTTCCCTGTGAAGATTGACAAGCGGCACCTCAGCTGTTGGTATAAGATACTGTCCATCTGTGCTATATGCTTCGTCCTTAAATTTAGGCAACTGCCCTGTTCCTATCATAACCTCTTCATTAACAATATATGGCGGAATTATTTCTTTATATCCATTTTCTCTTGTGTGTAGATCCAACATAAAATTAATCAAAGCCCTCTCAAGACGCGCACCCTGCCCTTTATACACAACAAATCGTGAGCCCGATAATTTTGTACCTCTTTCAAAATCCAGAATATCCAAATTTTGAGCTATTTCAAAATGTTCTTTCGGTTTAAAAGAAAACTCTCTTATTTTGCCCCACTTTCTTGTCTCTATATTATCATTTTCATCTTTTCCGATAGGTACAGAATCATCAATAATGTTGGGTACAAGAAGCCACTTTTGCATAAATTCAGCATGCTGCTCATTGTATTTTTCCTCGATATTTTTTGTCTTTTTTGCAATATCGTTGACCTTCTCTATCAAATCGTCTGCATTCTCTTTTTTCGCCTTGCGCCTTCCTATCTCCTTAGATAGTTTGTTTCTAATTGACAGTAGCTCATCAAGGCTTGCTTTGAGTTTTCTTACATCGTCATCAAGTTCAATCAGCTTATCAACATCAATCTCGGAAAATCTATTCTTTAATTTCTTTTGTAAAATTTCGGGCGTTTTTCTTAAGATATTTAAATCTAACATTCTATGATCTTCCTTAGATAGTCTTTAAATTCATTCCCTATTTCTTTATCGTTCAAAGCAAATTCAACGGTTGCCCTTAAAAATCCTTCTTTGCTTCCGCAATCAAATCTTTTACCTTCAATAATTTTCCCGTAGATAACTTCCTGTTTACTCAGAGACATTATAGCATCTGTTAGCTGAATTTCTCCCCTCTTTCCAATATGTGCTTTTTCCAATTCTTCAAATATCTTCGAAGTAAATATATATCTGCCTATTATAGCGGTATTGCTCGGTGCCTCTTCTACGGATGGCTTTTCTATAAAATTATCCAATTTAAACACACCATTTTCTATCTCTTTTCCACTCACTATGCCATATTTAAACACATCTTCTTTCGGAACCTCTTCTAAACCTATAACAGAGCAGTGATATCTGTTAAATATATCCAAAATCTGTTTTGTCCCGCCCATTTTGTGTTTTATAACATCGTCTGCCAAAATCACTGCAAAAGGCTCATCGCCTACAACATCTTTAGCTCTAAGAACGGCATGTCCAAGCCCTTTCGGTTCTTTTTGTCTAACATAAACAAAATCAGCCATATTGCTAATCTTTCTCATTTCATCAATTAGATCTTCTTTTCCCTGAAACTTCAAATGATATTCGAGTTCAAACGATATATCAAAATAATCCTCTATCGCCCTCTTGCCCCTTCCTGTAATAAACACTATTTGCTCAATGCCAGCATCAACCGCATCCTTTACGGCATAGTGTATCAAAGGTTTATCCACAAGTGGCATCATCTCTTTGGATGATGATTTTGTAGCCGGTAAAAATCTGGTCCCAAAGCCCGCAACAGGCAGCACAGCTTTTCTTACTTTTTTCATAAATTTACTCCAATGCTTTGTTTATCAATTCTATTGTGTGAAGTGTTTTTATATTGTCGTTTCCCGATTTATGCAGAGCGCCAGAGAGCTGTATTATACATCCCGAACAACCAGTAACAAGGTATTCTGCCCCGCTTTCCACAATGTTTTTAACCTTTCTTGATGCAATTTTCTGTGAAAGTTCAGGATAGTCTATACTGAATGTTCCACCATTTCCACAGCACCTGTCTGCATCTTTCATGTCTACAAAATTACTTATTTTCTTAAGGAAAAATCTGGGCTCTTTATATATGTGCTGTGTGCGTTTCAGATGGCATGGATCATGATAGGTTGTCTTGATATTAAGCCTTGTAAGCCTCTCGGCTACATTTGTGTTGTTGTATAAAAACTTTACTGGGTCTATAATTTTAAGCGCTGCATTAAGCGCTCTTGATTCCCACTCTTTATCTTCAAGATATATAAACAGACGCTGGTATTCATGAATCATAAAACTTGCACACGTAGGTTCCATTACGACAATATAATCTACATCAAGCTTTTCAAACAGCGATATGTTTTTTTTCGCCAATATGCCAGCATCCTTCAAATTTCCCGAAGCGTAAACAGGTGCTCCACAACACAACTGCTTTTGAGGGACACTGAAGTCTATATTTAATTTATTCAATATATTTACAAATGCATCCCCAATCTCTGTATATGCATAGTTTACTCCACATCCCGGGAATATAGCCACTTCAGCTTTTAACTTATCTTTGTCTTTATATTTATCCAAAAATGTTTTTTTACATAAGGTCGGTAGTAGCGTTGATTTATCTATGATGGGATTTTTAATCTTTAAAGTATTGCCCTTCCTTGATGCTTCACTTTCTTTTTTAAACAAGATCGATGAAAAATTACTTGCACTTTTGAATGTAAAATCCATTAACGCTCTATTTTTCATCACCTTTGCCATAATCTTTTTATATAAAGGCAGTCCATGTTTTTCAACTACTTTACTTCTTGCTATCTCAACAATTAAATCCGTAGGTGAATTATTGGGGCATGCCTCAACACAGCTTGTACACAATAGACACTTGTACAAATAGTCTTTTGACTCATGTTCTGTAAAGTCAATATTTCCCTTAATGAGTTCGCTTAACAGTGTTATATGTCCTCTTGCTACATAAGGTTCCTCTTTTTCCTCCTTAAAAACCGGGCACACACTTCTGCAAATACCGCATTTTACGCAGGAATTTAATCCTTCCGTTATTCTTTTATCCAATCTATAACCTCATTTTTCCTGGATTTAGTATATTCTTTGGATCAAAAGCCCTTTTTATGCTTCTATATAGTTCTATGGATTGTCTGCCAACCTGTTTTTCTAAGTAGTCCTGTTTGGTTATACCAACTCCATGTTCTCCTGTGATAGAGCCTCCCAAAGACAGACATGCTACAAATATCGCATCCATAGCCTGATTGGCTCTTTCTGTTTCATCTTTGCTTTCTGTGTGATACATAATGTTTGTATGTATATTCCCATCTCCTGCATGTCCGAAATTTACTATGGGCAAATTGTATTTTTTTGATATATTTTGAGAAGCTTTTATCATCTCAGCCAATTTCGATACAGGCACAACGATATCTTCATTGATTTTCCCATCTGCTATACGTTTTAAGGTAGGTGATATGGTTCTTCTTGCTATCCATATCTCGTCGGCTTCTTTTTCGTCCTTTGCAATCTTGAGCGATATTATTCCGTCAATATCTCTGCATACATCCTCTATTTTTTTAACATTCTCTTCAACCTCAGATTCGCTTCCATCGACCTCTATAATCAAAATAGCATCTGCTTCAAGCGGCAATCCGAGATGCAGAGCATCCTCAACAGTCATTATGGCATCTTTGTCAACAAACTCTATCGATGTGGGAATAACTTTGTTTTTTATTATACTGCTGACAGTTTTTGCAGCTATTTGCATGTCGTTAAATATAATCTGCATGGTTTTTTTATGCTCGGGTTTTGGGTATAATTTTAACAATGCTTTTGAAACAATGGCAAGTGTTCCCTCACTTCCAACTATCAGATCAACTATATCATACCCAGCAACATCCTTCATATTTTTAGAGCCGACCTTAAGAATTGTTCCGTCAGGCATAACTATTTCTAAGCCCTTAACCCAATCCTTCATAACACCATATTTTACGGCTCTTGGACCCCCGGCATTTTCAGCAATATTACCGCCTATTGTTGAAAACTTCCAGCTTGAAGGATCCGGCGGAAAAATCAATCCGTATGGTTTCAAAAATTCCTGTAGTTCATAATTTGCAAGCCCTGCTTCTACCCATACCATTAGATTGTCTTCGTCAAGTTCAATAATTTTATCCATCTTCTCAAGCGATAAGGCAATTCCGCCTTTAATATTTAAAGCCCCTCCGGTAAATCCGCTGCCCCACCCTTTTGCAACAACCGGTATTTCATTTTCGTAGGCTATCTTCATAATATCGGATATCTCTTCGGTATTTATGGGAAAAACAACGGCATCGGGCATAAATATCTTTTGTGTTGCATCGTAGGCATACTGTAGCCTCCCGAGCTTATCATCTAAATATCTATCCTTTAAAAGGTATTTAAGTTTCTTATATCCTCTTTTTTTGCTCACCGCATCTCCTTCGCCGTCGAAATCATATATAATTAACATCCAATAATCAAGTTATAAGTCGTAAATATTCAGGCTGTTGAAAAACATTCTTTTCATCTATACCCATCCTTTCATCCTTTTAATCCCCAACTCCCCACCCTTTACGTAATATGCAAATCAAGCTTATTAAA
>CAZFWO010000091.1:0-5818 GCA_964522785.1 uncultured Desulfurellales bacterium | reverse complement strand
TTATACAGCCGGGTGAAAAAGCAATAATAGGTGAAGTAACAAATAAGCAGAAGAAGCTTTATGAAATGATGGGAATAGACCCAGTGGCATAGGTATAATTGGGCGGGAATTTAGGCTATAAGAATGGATGTCGGGCTCAACTGTTTGAGGCAAGCCCTCATGAAACTGCTTTAATTTCTTTATGGAAATGAGGGCTTGGTGAGTTTTGAGTCCAGCACCTATTTTTGTAAAAAACTTTTATTTTCTTAAAAAACTTAATCCACGAAAATATGTGCTGGGTTGTCGTTAAAAAATTCATTCTGAGTTGAAAGAGTTTGATAAGAAACTATACACTTCTGCGATGGTCTCCAGTTATTTTTTTATAAACCTGCTGCCAGGTTTTTCTATTGGAATACCTTTTTTGCATAAAGGGCAATCGCCTGGTTCATAGTTCACAATATTCAGTTTTATTAGTGAGAAGTAGTCCAAACCGGCAGAGTCAAAATGTCCGCTCCTATCAACTAAAGCACCTATACCCACTATATTGTCGGTATACTTCCTTACAAGCTCCAGTGTTTCGTTAACGCTTTTACCCGTTGTAACAACATCTTCAACAACCAAAACCCTTTCTTCTCTATTTATAAAAAAGCCTCTCCTTAATACAAGCTTACCTTCAACTCTTTCTGCAAAAATAGACCTTATATTTTCCCCCAAAGCCCTTGCCACATCGTAAGAAACCAAAATACCGCCCATTGCCGGTGCTATAACAACATCTATATCTTTATTCATAAAGTGTTCAGCTATGGAAGAACAGAGTTTTAAGGCATCATGCGGATACTGCAAAACAAGTGCACTCTGCAGATAAAATTCACTGTGCAGTCCGCTTGAGAGTTTAAAATGTCCCTTTAGATAAGCGTTCCTCTTTTTATAGATTTCTATTGCCTCTTCCTGCGTCAGCATGTTTCTTCCATCTCTTCTATTATGGAATTAAATGAGTCTTCAGGTTTGTTGCTTGCATATATAGGCCTACCTACAACAATATAATCAGACCCTGTTCTAATTGCCTCTTTTGGTGTTGTCACCCTTTTCTGGTCATTTTTTAACGAATTTAAAGGCCTTATGCCAGGTGTAACTATGGTAAAATAGTCATCGAATTTCTTCTTGAGCAATAATGTTTCTCTTGACGATGCAACAAGTCCGTCTATACCTGCTCGTTTTGCATTTTCAGCCAACTTTAAAACCATATCCTCAACGTTTATGTCCAGAAACATATCCCTTTTTATTGTTTCTCTCGTAAAACTTGTTAAAACGGTTACAGCCAAAATTATAGGACCTTTTTTTGCATATTTATCTTCAAAGAGTTTTACACCCTCTCTTGCGGCTTTCATCATATCAATACCGCCTATTGAATGTACGGTAAACATATCGACGCCGAGTTCACAAGCCGAAAATGCAGCTTCTTTTATTGTATTGGGTATATCATGAAACTTTAAATCCAGAAATATTTTCTTATTTTTATTCTTTAGCATTTCTATTAACCTGTTTGAATAGGATGTAAAGTTAACTGAGCCGATTTTGTACCAAATGGCTTTTTCGCCCAATATATCAACTAAATTAATGATATCATCAAAGCCTCTTAAATCGAGGGCTACTATCAATCTATTTTTCATGTTCATTTAACCTAACCTTATCCAAAACAGCATTAATGAAGGATTTTGACGATTCTTTCGAAAGGCTCTTGGTGAGCTCGATATACTCATTAATAACAATAGGATGGGGAGCACTTTTTAAATAAAGAAGTTCGAATATGCCAACACGCAAAATACATCTATCCACAAGCATAATCATATCATCACCAGTTTGAGCATAGCCTGCTATCAGAGCGTCGATTTTTTCTTTAAAATCCAATGTTCCATCTATTAGCCTTTTTGCAAATTCCCTATCCCTGTCCTTTTTCAGGGTATTTATATATTCTATAAATTCATCAGGTGAGCTGTCCGTTTGAAATTCCTTCGAGTATATATACTGTATTGCTACCATTCGTGATTTTCTGCGTGACATCTCTAAATACTTTTATAGACATTTATGGTTTCCAACAAAGAAACCATAGTGTCGAAACCTTTATTGCCCATTTTTGTCCCTGCTCTTTCTATCGCCTGTTCTATTGTATCCGTAGTTAAAACACCAAATGACACGGGCATTTTACTTTTTAGAGAAATTTGTGCTATACCCTTCGATGTTTCGTTCGCCACAAAGTCAAAATGTGGTGTTGAACCGCGTATAACCGCGCCAAGACACAGAACGCCATCAAAATCTTTTTCCACAACCTTCGACAAAACCATAGGTATTTCAAATGCTCCGGGAACCTTTATCACTGTAATATTATCCTCATTGCCGTTATGCCTTAAAAATGCGTCGGTTGCACCGGTAAGCAATTTCTCCGTGATAAAGCTGTTAAATCTGCTGACAACAATAGCCACCTTCAAATCCTTTGCATCTATCTGACCTTCAATAAATTTCATACCAAACTCCTTTTATACCTTTGTTAAAATATGACCCATTTTTACCTTTTTTGTTTCCAGATAACACTTATTAATCTCATTGGGTTCTATCTCTATCGGAACTCTATCCACTATTTCAAGGCCATATCCCTCAAGACCAATTACTTTCTTAGGGTTATTTGTCATAAGTTTCATCTTTCTAATACCTAAGTCAACAAGTATTTGAGCGCCTATACCGTAGTTTCTCAAATCCGGCTTAAAGCCAAGCTTAATATTGGCTTCAACAGTGTCATAACCCTGGTCTTGAAGAGCATAAGCCTTTATCTTATTCGTCAGGCCTATACCTCTGCCCTCCTGCTGCATGTAAAGAACCACGCCCTTACCTTCCTTTTCAACCATCTCCATTGCTGTATGGAGTTGGTCCCCGCAATCACATCTCATCGAACCCAGAATATCTCCGGTTAAGCATGACGAATGAACCCTAACCAATACAGGTTCATCTCCGTTAATTTTTCCCTTGACCAATGCCACATGCTCAAAATCGTCTACCTTGTTTTTATAAACTATTATCTTAAAATGTCCATATTTGGTCGGTAAATCAGCCTCTGCTGTTTTCTCAACGAGCCTTTCATGCTTCATTCTGTACTCTATAATGCTTGCTATTGTTACCATCTTTAAGTTAAATTTCTCGGCTATTTTTTCAAGCTGGGGCCTTCTTGCCATGGTTCCGTCTTCATTCATTATTTCACATATAACGGCAGCTGGTATTAAAAATGCCATTTTTGCCAAATCAACACTACCTTCGGTATGTCCTGTCCTTACCAAAACACCACCTTTTTTTGCAATTAGCGGGAAAACATGTCCCGGTTTTGTAAAGTCCGAAGATTTTGCATCAGGTTTAATTGCGGTTTGAATTGTTGTAGCCCTATCATGCGCAGATATACCTGTTGTTACACCATATTTAGGGTGAGCATCAATAGAAACGGTAAATGCCGTTTTAAATTTATCATTTTCATTAACGCTCATTAGATGTAAATCAAGCCTCTTTATTAAAAACTCGTCCATTGGCATACATATCAAACCTCTGCCGTGCGTAGCCATAAAGTTTATGGACTCAGCCGTAACAAATTGAGCTGCCATAACAAAGTCACCCTCATTTTCCCTGTCCTCATCATCAACCATTATAACCATTCTACCATTTTTTATTTCGTTTATAGCCTCTTCAACACTTACAAACATATAGAAACACCTCTTTTATTTTTTACTGTTTCAAATGAAACCGTTTTCACTCAAAAATTCCTCATCTATGGGCCCTTTCTTAAAAAACTTTTCAACATATTTCCCCAAAACATCAACCTCTATATTAACATAATCTGAAGATTTTTTATACTTCAAATTGGTGTTTTCAAATGTATGGGGAATAACAGCCACCTCCAAAAAAGAACTGTTCAAATCGCTGATTGTCAGGCTTATGCCATCTATGGCTATAGAACCTTTTTTAACGCAGTGCCGATATATGTAAGGATCAATCACTATTTTAAGAATATAAAAATTTCCTCTTTTTTGTATATTAGAAACAAGGGCTTTTGAGTCTACATGTCCAAGTACTATATGACCGGACAGTCTGTCAGAAACCTTAAGCGCCCTTTCTAAATTTACAACATCGTTTCTTTTGAGAGAGCCTATATTACTCCTGGATAATGTCTCAAAGGAAACATCAGCAGAAAAAGCATCACTCTTTATATCAATCGCCGTCAAGCACACACCGTTTACTGCTACGCTATCTCCCAACTTCAAATCATCTAAAACCTTATCTGCTTCTATGGACAGTATAACTCCATCTGATTGAGAAGAAATACGGTTCACAATTCCTATTTCTTCAACAATACCTGTAAACATTAAAAGTACCCCTTTATCATAATATCTTCGCCAATCTTTCTGCAGTCAATATCCTTGATTGTGCTCACATCGGATAAATTAGAAGGAGCATCACCTCCAACAACATTAAAAGCGCCATAAGAACCTGCTATTTTTGGAGCATAAAACAGGTACGCCTTATTATACAGTCTGTTTTTAATGAAATAACCATGTGTCCTGCTGCCACCCTCTATTACACAAGAGCAGATATCATTGGATAAAAGCTGTTTACATAAATCATCCGGATCAAACTCACCGTTTTTCATGTCGCATTCTATCGTATTAATATCCATAGCTTTTAAAACCCTCTTCTTTGAATCTTCTGCAAATCTGGATGTCACAACATATATGTTATCCTGATATTTACTAAACAGAGCGGAAGAAATTGGTATTCTTAAATTTGCATCAAAAATAACCCTTTTGGGCTGTTTATAACTACCCGTCCTGCAGGTCAAAAGAGGGTCATCCATAATAACAGTATTTATACCTACTCCAACAGCATCGTATATACCTCTCAGCCTATGAGAAAATTTTAATGCTTTTTCTGAGGTTATCCATTTCGATACACCGCCTTTTACAGCTATGGAACCGTTAAGCAACATTGCTGCCTTCATAACAAAAAAAGGCTTTTTATTCTCGATATTCTCTATAAAAACCTCGTTTAGTTTTCTTGCTTCATCCTCTAAGACACCAACTGTAACCTCTATATTGTTATCCCTTAAATATTGAGCACCACCGCTTGCTTTACTGTTTACGTCAAGCATAGCTATAACAACGCGACTTATTCCGCTTTTTTGTATAAGCTTAGAGCATGGGGGCGTTCTGCCATAGTGATTACACGGCTCAAGATTAACATATATTGTAGCGCCTTTTAAATCATCTCTATTTCTTACCGAATTTATAGCCTCAACCTCAGCATGCGGCATACCAGCCTTTTTATGATATCCTTCACCTATAATTTCTCCATTCTTTACTACAACGGCACCAACCAAAGGATTGGGGCAGGTTCTGCCCACAGCTCTCTTTGCAAGTGATATGGCTCTTCTCATAAATGCTTCATCTGTTTTTTTCATAGCCTATAAATACAAAAGCCTGGCATATTTGTCAAAGAAAAATATATCAGCAACAAAGCCTGAAAATTTAAAATACTAAGAAATAACAAATATGATACCACTGCGTAATCCATATTTCTTATCAAGCTCTTGAAACGAATATGACCCGTCACCTATTTTTATGGATAAAGTTCTTAATAAAATAAAAATTTTTTACAAAAATGGGTGACGGGTTGTCGTTAAAAAATTCATTCTGAGTTGAGAGAATTTGATAAGAAATTGTATAGCATTATTTCATCACGATGCAGTAGTCTCTTAGTATGCTTAATGAGCAATGTCCTTCCCCGTCACCCATTCTTAAAGATAATG
>CAZFWO010000090.1:4410-5821 GCA_964522785.1 uncultured Desulfurellales bacterium | reverse complement strand
CCACGGTTTGCAACCGGGATGCCGTTTATCATTATCCTGTACTTCTCATCATTCAAGCCCTTTATGAAAACCTTTTTTCCAAACTGGGAATTCTGAACGATTACACCTTCCTGATTTTGGAGTATATCGGTTATGGATGTTACTCTTTTGATTGACTTAACCTTTGATGGTTCGACCTTCTTGACTACTGCAGGATTAACGGATTCAGCTTTTACGGTAATCCTTGGAACGCTGTTATCTGATGCATAGGCGTTCGGCATTAACATAAGAAATAGCAATAAAAGCGAAAGGGTTTTCCTCATTTTAATCTTTACCTC
Source organism: uncultured Desulfurellales bacterium (assembly GCA_964522785.1). Classification (GTDB taxonomy): domain Bacteria; phylum Campylobacterota_A; class Desulfurellia; order Desulfurellales; family Hippeaceae; genus S144-51. The sequence continues at coordinate 5,504 of CAZFWO010000090.1, read as the reverse complement.
CCTGACTCAATGTTGCTGTTTTTTATTAAACTTTCTTTTAAACTCTTTATCGTTTTCAAATACATACTATCGCTATTCAAAACGGGCTCTACAAACGGTTCTATATCAAGCATTTCCTCATAGTATGGAGCAAAAAATATTTCTTTGAATATATCCGTACTGTCTTGCAAATGTCTTTTTGCTTTTTGTATATCCTGTTCTTTTCTTATTCTGTTTACAAGCAGATAAATATTTGGAATTCCTATTTGTTTGGCCAGTTTTGCCGTATGCTTGGCAACGTCCATTGCATTAAATGTATAGTCTGTAACTACAACACAATGTTTAAATCCTTTTGCAAGCGCTCTTCCGAAATGCTCAACACCAGCTTGTGTATCCATTATAATTATCTCTTTCTTTCTTAATGAAATATATCTCATAACGGCATCGAGAAGGGCATTCTCAGGACACAAGCAACCCGTTGCAGCCTGCACGACTGTTCCCATAACAAGAATATTTATGTTGTCTGTCGCTTTTATGCCGAACTTATCCACAACATCCGTTATATCAGGTGTCAAATTAAGAAATAAGCCCCAGGATGTTCCGGGCCTTGCGCCTGTTTTTGCTTCAATATAGTCCAGATTACGTGACAACGGCACTATTTTTTTTGCAGCCTCTTCATCAACGCCTATGGCGTAGGGCAGATTCATCTGAGGATCTTCATCCACGGCCAAAACCCTATATCCGTCTTTGGCAAACAGATGAGATAAAATTGCACTTGTTGTTGTTTTCCCCACACCTCCTTTGCCTGTTACAACAACCCTAAAATTAAAATCGTTAGATTTATTTGTCTTGTTTTTAATAGCATTTGCCGCATCAAACAGCTTTTCTTTTTCTTTACTTGGCATATTTTTCAGCCTCTCCTTCCATAATGAGCGTCTGTTTTTCTGTTATATATTTTTTTCTGCATTCTGGACACATATTTTTTAGTTTTTCATTTTTATCTCTGTAGTAAAACAGAGTGTCAATTTTTTCATCCACTTTTTGAGGAGCGTAGTATTTCCCGCAGACAGCACATTTTTTAAGTTCGACTTCCGTATTGCTCCAAGAAGCCATAA
>CAZFWO010000090.1:1842-4310 GCA_964522785.1 uncultured Desulfurellales bacterium | reverse complement strand
GACAGATATAGCTCAAACAAAACTTTTCTGTGCTTCTCTATCTCATCAGTATCTGTATCAACACTCAAGCCTTCGCTACAGGCAAGCGTACAAGATGTTGTTATTCCCTTTTTGCCGCCATCTTTAACATCAACAAGACACAGTCTACATGCACCGTATGGCTTTAAGGATTCCTCGTAGCACAAAGCGGGTATATAGATATTGTTTCTTCTTGCAACATTTAAGAGAGGCTCACCCTTAACAGCTTTATATTTTTTATCGTTTATATAGACATATACAGTTTCACTCATTTTTTAGTCCTTTTGATATTTTTAGTACTGCCCCAAATTTACATACATCCAAGCATGTTCCGCACTTGATACACTTTGTTTGGTCTATAGTGTAAAACTTGCCTATTTCTCCTGTTATTGCCTTTGTCGGACATCTTTTTGCACAAACCGAACAGCCCGTGCATGCATCTTTATCTATGACAAATTCTATAAGATTTGTGCAAACTTTAGCAGGACAGCGTTTATCTATGACATGTGCGTCATATTCGTCTTTAAAATATCGTATAGTTGTTAAAACCGGATTGGGGGCTGTTTGTCCAAGTCCGCACAAAGAGGTGGCTTTTACGGTAGAGGCAAGTTCCTGCAGTGTATTAATATCCTCTTTTTCTCCTTCTCCTTTCGTGATTCTGTCCAATATTTCAAGCATATGCTTTAATCCTTCGCGGCACGGTACGCACTTTCCGCACGACTCATCAACCGTAAAATCAAGAAAATATCTTGCGGTGTCCACCATACATGTGTCTTCATCCATTACCACAATACCGCCAGAGCCCATAATTGAACCCACCTTTGCCAAATTCACATAGTCAACAGGTGTATCAAATAGTTTTGAAGGGATGCATCCGCCGGATGGGCCGCCTGTTTGGACGGCTTTTACTTTTTTGCCGTTTGCGCCTCCTCCGCCCACATCTTCCACAATTGTTCTTATGTATGTTCCCAATTCAACCTCAACGAGTCCAACATTTTCAATCTTTCCAACCAAAGAAAACACCTTGGTTCCGCTATTGTCCTGTGTGCCAAACTGCTTGAACCAATCGCCGCCCTTTAATGTTATAACCGGTATATTTGTCCATGTTTCAACATTATTTATGTTTGTTGGTTTACCCCATAATCCCTTTTGTGCTGGAAATGGCGGCCTCGGGCGCGGCCTTCCTATTTCACCCTCTATCGATGCAATTAAAGCCGTCTCTTCGCCGCAGACAAAGGCACCCGCTCCGCGAGCCATCGTTATATCAAAATCAAAACCGCTATTTAGTATGTTTTTACCCAGTAAACCGTAATTCCTTGCATCGTCTATAGCTTTTTTCAATCTTTCCAAAGCCAAAGGGTACTCGGCCCTTATATAAATTATTCCCTTATGCGCGCCCGCTGCATATCCGCCAATAATCATACCCTCAATAACAGAATGTGGGTCGGATTCCATTTCATTCCTATTCATATACGCCCCGGGGTCTCCCTCGTCGGCGTTGCAGATTACATATTTTTCGTCGCTTTTTTCTTTATATACAAATTCCCACTTTAAACCGGTGGGAAAGCCTGCTCCTCCTCTTCCGCGTAAACCCGATTTTTTTACCTCGTCGATTATATCTGCCTGTTCCATGACGTTTAAAGCTTTATACAAAGCTTTATATCCGCCTACGGCTATGTATTCGTCTATATCCTCGGGGTTAATTATGCCGGAATCACGCAGAACCAGCTTTTTCTGATACTTAAAAAAATCAAGTTCATTCCAGAGTGGTATATCGTCAAATTTGCTTCCGTATTCAAACGTATCGCTTGTGATGTGTTCCCATTTGTCTATCTGACACAGTACCTTGTCAAATTTTTTGCTTTTTTCTTTTATTGTATCAAGTATTAAAGAAACATCCTTCGGTTCAACCTTATGTAAAATCAGAATTCCCTTGCCCGGTATTTTTATATTTACCAAAGGTTCTTCTTTGCAAAATCCTATGCATCCTGTTTTTGTTAAATATATATTGTTTATATCTCTTTCTTTTATCTGATTCTCAAATTCATTATATACAGCGTCTCCTCCGACGGATATTCCGCACGTTGCAAGACCTACGCTGATTCTAATTTTATCTAAAGGAGCGAGTTTTTTTATACCTAACTCTGCTTTTTCTTCCAATTCTTTCTTGGTTGTGATTCTCATTTTTTGTTCCACCCGTATTCTTTCAAGATTTTCGGTAAATCTTTTATTTTTACATATCCGTAAATTTTACCATCTATTCTTACAACCGGCGCCATGGAACAGCAGCCGAAGCATCTCGCCGTATTCAATGAGAAATTTTTATTTTTCGTTGTAAGAAAAAATTTACCATCCTGTGTTGTTTCGTTCACGCCAACACCAAGCAGATATTCGATATTTTTTAGAATTTCAACAGCACCCCTAACATGACAAGCTGTTCCCATACATAC
>CAZFWO010000090.1:0-1742 GCA_964522785.1 uncultured Desulfurellales bacterium | reverse complement strand
TATTTTTTAGAATTTCAACAGCACCCCTAACATGACAAGCTGTTCCCATACATACAGTGATTATATGTTCTCCCACAGGCTGAAGATTAAAAAAGGAGTAAAAGGTTGCAATACCGTAAATCTGAGAGAAGGGAACATCTATTTTTTTTGCAACATATTTAATTGACTCTTTGGACAGATACTTGTCCTTTTCTTGAATATCTTCCAAAATACCGAGTATTTTACCCGAGGGTTCACTGTATTTTGAAATAATATCATCAATATACTTTCTATTCATCGTTTATCCTCAAAAAAATAAAAGAGGCTGTGAGAGCCCCTTTTACAAATTTTTATATACCCAGAGCCTTTCTCTTCTTCTCTATGTAATCTGTCATAACCTTTGCAGCTTTTACCGGATCGGGTTCTACAAAGAATGCTCCGCCAACAACATCCAAGGCACCTTTTGTTAAGATTTGTGTAACTTCTTTACTGCCTAATACCGGCGGTATAACACCGAGATGTGTATAAATGCCGCTTGCAACAAAGTATGTTCCAATGGACACGGCTTTTTCTGTCATTGCCTCAGTAGCAGAGCCGACAAGCGGCAGATCGGATATGTCAATTCCAAGGTCTTCTGCAATCATATTGGCTATAACAAGCATTCTTGAGCAGTCAACACAAGAACCCATATTTAAAGCCGGCGGAATGCCCAATGCTTTACATACGGATTTTAAGCCTTCACCCGCGTTTTCTGCATATTCCGGTAGGAAGATGCCATATTCGGCGCAGGCTGTTGCCCAACATCCTGTTCCTATTACAAGTATATCGTTTTTTATAAGTTCATTAACTATGGCTATGTGGTTTGAGTTGTGTTTAACCTTGGGATTGTTGCACCCGACTATTCCTGCAACCCCTCTAATTTTTCCGGATTTTATTGCATCCTCCAAAGGAGCCAAGCTTCCGCCCAGAGCCTCAACGGTTGCTTCTACCGAGAACCCTCCTACAGCTTCACTCTTTCCTTTGGGTATGTGCACCTTCATATGAACTCTGTTTTCAAAATTATCTATTGCTGTCTTTACTATTTCTCTTGCTATCTCATCTGCTTTTGATTCGTCAAATTTTATATGTATGGCTCCCGGGAATGTCGCTATAGGGCTTGTATCGATAATTTTTGTATGATAGCATCTTGCAACATCGACCAAAGACGGCATTATACACTGAACATCCACTATCATAGCCTCAACAGCTCCGGTTACTATTGCAAGCTCCTGCTGGAGATAGTTGCCGGCTATCGGAATACTGTCCCTCATTAAGAGTTCAAGACCTGTGCAGCACATACCGGCAAGGTTGATGCCCGCTGCACCTTTGCTTTTGGCATATTCTATGAGTTCCGGATCCATTGCTGCCTCTACAACCTTTTCCGCCATAACAGGTTCATGTCCGTGCAGAATGATATTAACCTTATCTTCCTGCAAAACACCGAGGTTGGCTTCCGATTTATTTATCTTTGGCGTGCCAAACAAGACATCCTGAAGCTCAGTTGCAATCAAAGAGCCGCCCCAGCCGTCGCCCAAGGATGCCCTTAAACCCTGCGATATGAGAGAAAGAGGATCATGGTCAACACCTATATGTGTTCTATGCATAATTTCAACGATTTCCCTATCTATATTTCTCGGTTCAACGCCAGCTTTACTCCAAACATCTTTTCTTTTTTCAGAGGCATAAGCGTCCGCGAATTTTATTAAACTTTCATCCTGTTTTCC
>CAZFWO010000089.1:0-5836 GCA_964522785.1 uncultured Desulfurellales bacterium | reverse complement strand
TTCAAGAGCGGGAAATTTGGAAAATTCAATAATAAATGACTTTTTTATTTGACAAAACAAAGTGTGCAAGTTTATGATAATTAAAATATTTAATACAATCGGAGGGCAGTTATGAAGCTCAACGAATGCCAGTTGATTAGTTTAGCTGGATTTTTACACGATACCGGAAAATTAAGGCAGAGAGCGGGACTTAATATCAAAAATGATTATAATTGGCAATATTGCCCGGAGGATAAAGTTAGCCATAAACCGTCTTATGTTCATGCAGCCCACACTGCGGAATTTTTGGATTGGTTTGTTGAAAAATTTAAAATAGACAGCTTTGACTCTGAAAGTAATTTAGTCAATATTTCATCAAATCATCACAGAAGGGATGACGGCAGCCCAATGGAAGAGATAATTAAGGTTGCCGATAGGTTGTCGAGCGGCTTTGAAAGGGAGGATAGCGATAAACAGGGCAAGTACAATAAAGATAGGCTTGAGTCTATATTTTCTCAAGTTTGGATTGATGAGAAGCCTTCTAAAAAATTTTATCCAATCGAGAAGCTCAATCCCTGCGTTGTAGCATCAGAGAACTCACAGGGTGATGATGATTATAAAAAACTTTATGAAGATTTTTTAGAAGATTTGGGCAAAATCAGACTAAAGGGTGAAAAATTTGATATTTTTTGGGATGCTTTGGAATATATTTTTGAAATTTATACCTGGTCTATACCGTCTTCATCGTACTACTCTTATCCTCGCATTTCTTTGTTTGATCATTTAAAAACAACAGCAGCAATTGCTCAGGCAATTTATGCTTACCATAAATTTAATAATTCATTGGATGTGAATAGCATTAAAAATTGCAGAGAAGATGAATTTTTTCTTGTGCAGGGTGATTTTTCAGGAATACAGAGCTTTATTTTTTCAAGAATGGGCGAATCCAATAAATTTGCTGCAAAAATTTTAAGGGCAAGGTCGTTTTATGTTTCATTGAGCACAGATTTAGCAGCTTATAGTATCTTAAAGAAAATCGGTTTAACTAAGGCAGGAATTATAATGAATGCAGGCGGCAAATTTACACTGCTTTTGCCAAATACCCAAGAGGCAAAAAACAGTGTAGATTCAGTAGAAAAAGAGATTAATGGTTATTTTAATAGGCTCAGTTTCGGCGAGACGAGATTTGTTATTGCATATACCAAGGCATCAAGAGATGATTTTAAATTCAAGAATGACAAGAGCAGCTTTAGCGATAGGATGAGTGAACTTGCCAATTTGCTTGAGATAAAAAAGCTGCAGCCTCAAATTGATAAATTTGTATTTGATGATTATCTGGATGAGTATAAAAGCCGCGGCTTAGGTGTTTGCAGTATATGCGGAAAACATATAGCCGCAAAAAGGGAGCAGGATGCAAATATTTGTGAATATTGTTCAATGTTTAAAGATATCGGCACAAAACTTGTGAACAAGAAAGCATTTTATATTACTGAGGGTTCAGGAAGTTATGGCATTTTTAATAATCTTTTTTTGAATTTTAAGGATAGTGAAAATGCTGTCTTAGCTTTTGATCTGAAGAATAATGAGGAATTTAGCGGTTTTGCTAAGACAAAGATTTCAGGTTATGTTCCAAGAATTGAAAAAGAAGAATTGGATATCGGAAAGTACGACAAATTGGATGATGAAATGGAAGAGGGGGCAATAAAAACATTTGAAATGATTGCTGAGGATGCAAAAACAGTAAATAGATATGGAGAATTTACCGGTGAGGCTTTTTTGGGTGTTTTAAAGGCTGATGTTGATAATCTTGGAAGGATTTTTATTGAGGGTATAAAGGATCATGTGAGTATTTCAAAGTATGTTTCTCTTTCGAGAATGATGGACTTTTTCTTTACCGGTTGGCTGCAGAATATCTTGAATGAGAAATACAGGTCTGTTTATACAGTGTTTAGCGGCGGAGATGATCTGTTTTTGATTGGACCTTTTAATCAAATAATAGATTTGGCAAGAGAGATAAATAGTCATTTGAAGGAGTATGTAAAAAACGATGATATACATTTGAGCTGCGGTATTTATTTTGCAAAGAATAAGATACCTGTATATCAAATGGCTGAAAATGCAGAATCAAGATTAGAAGATGCAAAACACAGTGGCAAGAATAGGATTGAGCTGTTTGAAAGGGTTGTTACATGGGATAGATTTGAGGAAATGATGAGTAACGCAGACATTGATATGTATTTGAACGAAATAAGCGGCAGTTTTAGATATTCTCTGTATCAGTTTATATATAGCGTTGAATCTTTAAAAAATAAGAAAATTGGCAATTCTACAAGGGATTTAATGTGGAAGCCGTTATTTTTATATAAGGCTTATAGAAATCTTGATAAAAAGAAGAGTGATTTCAGGGCTAAGTTTATAAGCGATTTTGTGGATTATTTTGAAAAATACGAGGGCGATTTTACTATACCCTTAAGTAATTTTATTTATAGAAACAGGAGGAGAGGATGAACGGAAGAAATCATGTCGATCAAAGAAAACATTATAATGACAAAAACTATGACAACTATAGCTATCACAAAATAACACCTAAGGATTATTTTGCTGACAAAGATAATTTTATTGTGAAGGAAAATCTATTTGATTTAGATGCAAAGGAAATAGCAGAAAGTTTTCAAGATGGAATGAAAAGCAGTCAGGTTAGAAAATTTTATGATGAACTTTTAAAAAGAAAAATGATTATTGATTTATCTGAGGATGGCGACAAGGAGTTTATAAGGCAATTGCCTTATATAAGAATGATTATATCCAAAGCTCATTATGGTTTTAGCAGAAAACCAAGAACAGTTAGTAAAAATTTTAAGGCTTTTCTTGAGGATAATATAGGTAATATCTCAAATAAAAAAGAATTCTTTGTTTTCTGTGATTTATTTGAATCGGTTGTTGCATATTCAAAACAATATTTAAGGGATAATTAGGAGGTATAACTAATGAGACTTAAAGAGATTAAAAATATAACAGGAACAATAATGTTAAGGACCGGACTTCATATAGGTGCTGGAAATGACGAGATACATATTGGCGGTATTGATACACCTGTTGTCAAAGACCCTATAACAAATTGGCCATATATACCAGGTTCTTCTTTGAAAGGAAAGATTAGGACAATACTTGAATGGGCAACAAATAGAGTGGAAGAAAAAAATGGGGGCGCCTGGTATAGCGATAATGACGACGACCCTATTGTAAGGATTTTTGGAAATGGAAAAAATGTAAAGGAGTATAACGGAGGACCGACGCGTGTAAGTTTTTCTGATTGTTTCATGGATAAAGAGACAGCAAAAAAGATGATAGAAAAAGGTACTTTAACCGAGGAAAAAATTGAGGTTTCTATAAATAGAATTCAGGGTACGGCAATAAGCCCAAGAAGAATAGAAAGAGTTCCTGCCGGTGCTGAATTTGGGTTTTTTATATCTTATAAAGTATTTGATATGGGAGATGGCGGAAGTGAAGATGAGAAAAACTTCGACCTTCTGCTTAAGGGTATGAAATTGCTGGAGTATGATTCTTTGGGCGGCTCAGGTTCAAGAGGGTATGGAAAAATTAAATTTAAAGATGTTTTGGTAAATGGTGAAAATCTTGATTTCGAAAATATAGGTGTAGAAAAAAAAGACTTTGAAGAATTTATCAATTAGGATTTTGATATGCAGAATTTAAAAATAAGTGTTAAATTTGAATCCCCCGTCGGCTCGGAGCTGCAAAGCGATACAATTTTTGGGCAATTTGCCTGGGAATTCAGATATATTTATACAGAAGAAAAACTTAAAGAGATGCTGGCTGATTTTTCTGATAAGCCGTTTATAGTTTTTTCTGACGGTTTTGAAAAAGATACCATATCTATGCCGTTTGTTAAGCCTGAAAACCCAAAGAAGATAAAAGAAAAATTCGGAGAGGATTATTACTTAAGGATGAAAGAGGTAAAAAAAGCCCGTTATATAAAAATCGGTGACTGGTTAGACGGCAAGGTAAATCTGTTTTCATTGGAAAAGTTTATTGTAAATAAACCTGCTTATAAGAGTTCGTTAAATATTAAAAACAGCGTAAATCGTATCAGCAACACAACAGAGCAGGGGTTATACTCAACTGTTGAAAAATTTTTTCAATCCGATGTTGATATTTATATAAAATATGACGATGAAAAAATAAAGAAAGAACAGATTGAAGAGGTTTTTAAAAGTATCGGGCAGTTTGGTTTTGGCAGGGATAAGTCCGTTGGCAAGGGCAGATTTAGGGTTATTGGTTTATATGAAAATCCTGAAATTCTTGAAAATAAAAAAGGTAGGCAGGCTTTTATAAGTTTATCAAGTGGTGTCCCTTGTGATGATTGCAGTGTATTGTTTGGTAAAACATTTACAAAGTTTGGCAAGCACGGCGGAGACTTAATTTTTGGAAATCCGTTTAAGAATCCGGCTGTTTTATTCAAAAGCGGTTCTGTGTTTAAAGCAGATACGATAAAAGATGTTTATGGCAGGGCTTTGGCAGTATCAAACTATGATGGGCACTATCAAAATGCTTACATGATTCCTGTTTTTGCGGATATGGAGGAATAGATGTTGAGATTTAAAGTTGAATTTGAAACGGTTACGCCTATCCATATCGGTTGCGGAGAGGAGTACTATCCAACTGAATATTTTGTTGATGATAAAGAGAAGAAACTTTTTGTTGTGGATGAAAATAAGTTATTAAATGCTGTTGAAAAAAAAGGCAAGTTAGAGGAGTTTACAAAGCTTGCATCCTCCTATACTCAAACGAATTCCGCATTGTTGGATTTTATAAAAAGCTTTTCGATGAATGATTATAGATACAGCGTCGGTATTGAGCCTGCTGCATTTAATTACATAACAAAACAGACTGCGGCATTTAGAGCGGGTATCTCGAGGTTTATTAGAAATAGGTATGATGATAAGGTTTATATTCCGGGTTCAACCGTTAAAGGTGCATTGAGAAATGCTGTAATAGATTTTTTTATGAGAAGAATTGAAAAAAGGTTTGAAGATAAAATTGATAAAGAAAAATTTGACAGAAAAGCATTGTTAAAAAGATTGAGATTGGATTGCAATCAATTGGATGTCTTGTTAGCTCCTGAAGGGGAAGGCAATTTTGCACAAAGAGATATAATGAAGTATGTCAAGGTTTCTGATTTTTTACCTATAGACGATATTGATCAAACGGTTTTTAGAGTTTTCTCTGTTGGTAGAGTGAAAGAAACTGCTAAAAAAACCTGTGTTAGAGAGGTTAAAAATATACCGGATATTCTGGAATGTGTTGATAGAAAAAGCAGGTTTGAGGGTGAAATTCAAGTTAATACAAAATTTATTGAAAAATTAAATGAAATATTAAAGAGTCTAAAGCTAAAAGAATTAAGCAGTTTTTCTGAAAGAACAATAGCAACCTGGATGAGGTTTGTTTATATAAATAAAGTTTATTTGTGGGAGGATGAATATTTTGCTTTTAACTCGGACGCTAAGATAACCGGTGGAGAAAAATATCATGAGAAATATATGGATAATTTTAAAAAATTTGCATTAGGTAGCGTTAATAAAGAAAAAGGTGAATTTTATGTAAAACTTGGCAAACACGGAGGCGCTGTATCTAAAACAATAGATGGATGCAGAGAAATTAAAATAAAGATAGGAAATACCGGCAATTCTAAGATAAGTGAACATCAAAGTACACTGTGGCTTGCCGGTGGTTATCCAATGGGCTGGCTGAAGGGTAAAATTGAAGCTGTCAACTAATTCAATATTCCTCGTCTTTTCCCATAAGCTTACAGATAGGCAAATTGACGAGTTGAAGAGCG
>CAZFWO010000088.1:0-5916 GCA_964522785.1 uncultured Desulfurellales bacterium | reverse complement strand
AGCTTTATTTAAAATACAGTTTTTGTTTTTTGCGAAAAGAGCAGATGGTAAGTGAAGAATCGGCGAGTTTTGAGTCCAGCACCTATTTTCTTGGATAAAGCTTTTAAGAAAATAAAAGTTTTTCACAAAAATAGGTACTGGGTTGATAAGAAATTGTAAGAACATTATTTTATTGCTATGCAGTGGTCCCATGTTATTATAAAAATTTAGATACTTTTTCCGTATATTCTGTATGTTTTGTAGTGCTCTGCATTCATTTTTTCTATCGGCTTATTGATTGAACTATTATCTTCAAGGGTCCAGGAGAGTTCTCCTCCTCGACCCCTTCTTTTTTCTACAGCCTCAAAACTCTTAAAATACAATAGAAGATCTACCCCCATTTTTCTGTATTCAGGAAGAACACCGAGGGTTATTAAACGGTAATTATCTATTTTTTTTATTAAATAGAGTGCCTTCAGTGCATTTATGGGTGTAATTTTTCCGTTTAACTTTTTAAGCACTTGATTAAAATCTGGCACTATTGCAGAAAATCCGCACGCTTTATTCTCTTTTTCTGCAATGATTACAAGTTCTTCTGGTGCTATTTTTTTAAAATCCTCCGTTCCGTATTTGAGTTCTTCTAAAGTTGGCGGAACAAAGCCCCAATTACCTTCCCAGGCCTTTGAGTAAAGATTGTGTATTATTTCAATATCTCTGTCAAAATGTTTTTTTGAAAAGTTTCTAAGGGTTATTGAGTGCTTTTTTTGGACATAATTTGCAAGTTTTTCCATTGAGCCTTTTGGTTTATTTAGTGTTGAAACATAAAAGGCATATAGATCTTTATCCTTTTTAAAACCGCATTTTTCAATTAATTCTGTGTAGTATTTTCTATTGTATGGCATCATAAAAACAGGTTCCTGAAAGAAACCTTTTATTAAAATACCGCATGTTTCGTTCATTGATGGGTTCATTGGTCCTCTTATGTAGTTCATTCCCCTTGATTTTAGATATTCCTCTGCTTTTTGTAATAAACCTTTTGCTACATAAAAGTCGTTTACGGATTCAAAAAAACCAAAAAATCCGACTTTATCCTTGTGTATCAAATTATGCCTTTTGTTGATAATAGCTGCTATTCTGCCTGCTATTTTTCTATCCTTATATGCTACGAACAGCTGAATTTCCGCATTTTTGTAGAAAGGGTTGTTTTTTGTATCTATGAGTTTTATCTCTTCATTAATCAATTGGGGCACATAAAAAAGGTCATTTTTATAGATAATTGATGGGATGCTTACAAAGAGTTTTAGATTGTCTGTAGATTCTATATTTATCATATAACCTTTAAAGCCTTGCCTACCTCATACAGGTTATTTAGCGCAAAATCAATCTGTTCAAATGTATGTGTTGCCATAAGGCTCAACCTAATCAGTGTTTGATTTGGAGGAACAGCCGGCGATACAACCGGATTTACAAATAATCCTCTATCGAAGAGCATCTTTCTCATTTTTATGACTTTGTCATTATCACCTATAATTAAAGGTATAATAGGTGTACAACTTGTCCCGGTATTGTATCCCATATCCTGAACACCTTTTCTCATTCTATCTGTGTTTGCCCACAACTTTTCTATAATTTCCGGTTCATTCTCCATTATATCGAGGCTTGCCAAAACGGCCGCCGTTGATGCCGGAGTTATACTTGCAGAAAATATAAGACTCCTTGCAAAGTGCCTCAAGTAGTCTATAACATCCGAATCAGCAGCTATAAATCCGCCGAGTGATGCAAAGGACTTGCTGAATGTTCCCATTATTACGTCTGTCTCTTTTTCCAGATTAAAGTAGTTTGCTGTGCCTCTGCCGTTTTTTCCAATTACTCCTATAGAGTGGGCATCATCGACCATTACGCGTGCATTGTATCTGTTTTTTAAAGCTACAATCCTGGGCAGATCGGCTATATCTCCATCCATACTGAATATACCGTCAACAATGATAAGTTTTGGCGTATCGTATGCTATTGAAGATAAAACCCTTTCTAAGGAATTCATGTCGTTATGAATAAATCTCTTTACCTCACCAAAACACAACTTTGAGCCGTCAACAATGCTTGCATGGTCTGATTTGTCAAGAATAGCATATTCACCTTTACCAACCAATCCAGCTATTGCACCGAGGTTTGCCTGAAAACCTGTAGAAAAAAGCAGAGCTCTTTCTTTGTTAACAAAGCTGGCCAGCCTTTCTTCAAGTTCTTCGTGTATATCAAGTGTGCCGTTTAAAAAACGAGAACCGGCACACCCCGTTCCATATTTTTCTATAGCTTCTATTGCAGCTTTTTTAACCTTAGGGTGAACGGTTAAACCAAGATAGCTGTTTGAACCAAGCATTAGTATCTTTCTGCCGTTTATTATTACCTCTGTATCCTGTTCTGAGGATATAGGTTGAAAATACGGGTATAAACCAATTTGTTCTAACTCTCTTGCTGCTGTAAAATTTTTACATTTATCAAACAAGTCCATAGCTTTAAATACTCTCCTGCAAAATGATTTACATTTCTATACTAAAAAATCATTGATGTCAAGGGTTAGATTCATATATATCACTTATTAACTTCAATTTTTATGTTATTCTTACCTGTAATACCCATCGGACTTTTTTAATAATTCAACATATTTTTTAATGCCATCATCCAATGCTGTAAATTTTTTATTGTAACCAAGCTTTCTTAAGTTGGATAGGTCAGCTTTTGTAAAGGTCTGATATCTGCCTTTCAATGCCTCCGGGAATTCAATAAACTCTATTCTGACATTTTCATATAGGCTTTGCATAATCTCTGCTATATTTAAAAAAGAATGAGGTATCGATGTTCCGCAATTATAGATACCCCTAAAAGAAGGGTTGCTAAAGAAAAACATATTAACATCGACAACATCATCAACAAAAACAAAATCTCTTAAAAAATTCTCACTGCCCCTGAACAGTTTTATTGTGCCGTCATCGAGTATTTGATTGTGAAAATGGTATATGACAGACGCCATTTTCCCTTTATGCATTTCCTGCGGACCATAAACATTAAAGTATCTCAAGCCTACTATCTGTATATTAACCTTATCTATCAATCCTCTAATATACTGGTCAAACATAAATTTTGAAAAGGCATAAACGTTTAGAGGGTATTCATTCAATCTGTTTTCTTCAAAGCCGTTTTTACCATCGCCATATACTGAGGCGCTTGAGGCATAAATGAAACGAATATTGTTTTCTGCTGCAAATTCAAGAAGTGCTTTTGAATAATCATAGTTGTTGTGAAGCATATACCTGCCGTCTTCTTCAAGTGTATTAGAACAAGCACCTTGATGAAATATGGTTTCTATTTTATAGCGCTTAAAATGCTCAATGTTTTCTATAAAATCCATTTTATCTATATAATCGTATATCTTTACACTGTTCAAATTTCTATGCTTTTTTGAATTCGTCATATTGTCAATAACAATAATATCTTCTATGCCGATGGAATTTAATCTTCTAACTATATTACTTCCTATAAAGCCTGCTCCGCCTGTAACAATAATCATACGACACCTCCTAATAGCCTAAAACTATATAAAATATTTAATAAGGTCAAGTTTTACTTGCAAGAAACAAAAAAACATTTAAACTTGTGTGAGTTATGGATATTTTCCAATTCAAATGCGTGACAATTGCAAAAACTGAGATGAAAAACGGTATATTTATAAAAGCCATAAATGCCAAAGGCCCCATTGAACTCTTTAGTTATGGAAAAAAACTTAATATTGACAATATGAACCTAATCGATGTTTCAGGTTTTTATAGATCTGCATCAAAGAATTATTTAACCATCAAACGCGTAGATATATTGAATCGTTTTTCAGACATAAGAGAGTCATTTTATAAACTTTCCGCTGCACTTTTAATGATGAAGATTTCATATAGAACAAAAATAGGTATGGAAATTTTAGTGGAGGGTTTGCAAATGCTTGATGAGCGACCCTCTTATAAACAATCCCTTTTATGGTTTCTTCTATCATTTTTGATACAAAACGGTATTTTTAATGAAGAGGAATATACAAAATGGGAGCTTGCCATAATCAAGTTTATTCTAAAATCGAAGAACAAAGCAAAACTAAAAATTGATGATGAGGGATTTAAATCGCTAAACCAAAAATTGATGAAACAGATAGAAAGTTATGCAGGCACAACCTTTAGAATGCAAACACTCGAGGCAGAAAAATGAGGGTTGTGTTACAGAGAGTGAAAGGAGCGAAATTATTTATAGATGGGAAAATTTACTCTCGTATAGATAAGGGTTTACTTACATTTGTGTGCGTGTGCAACGATGATACAGAAAAGGATTTGCACTATATTGCAAAGAAGATGATTAATATGCGCATATTTTCAGATAAAAACGGTAAATTCAACCTCTCTTTAAAGGATGTTAAAGGCGAATGTATGATTGTAAGTCAGTTTACACTTGCTGCCGATACAAAAAAGGGCAATAGACCATCCTATTTTTATGCCCAGAGCCCTGATGTTGCCGAAGCAATGTATAAGAAATTTATAGATATAGTTGAAAGTATGGGCATAGTAACACAGCATGGAATATTTGCAGCGGATATGCAGATAGAGTTGATAAATGACGGACCTGTAACTATTTATATTGATTCAAAGAATCCTTAAAAAAATTAACTTTTCACATTTTAAGGGACCACTGTGCAGTGATCTCCTTATCCGATACATACGGCCTTAATAGGTTTGCTTTTAGGATATTATCTCCCGAATTTTCATATTCATCTACATGGGGATCAAATTGGATAAATGCTATTTTCCTGGGATAATTCTTGAGGTCTAAGTTATACAACCTGTCCATAGCTGTTTTTACAAACTCCATGGTTGGATATTGTAAGGGTATACCCAATATAGAACCACCGGATTTTAACCATAAGGCTACAAATGCAAACTCTACCAATGGCTTTCCTGTTCCTCCAGGACCGCTTATAAGGGTTGACGAAGGATAAGGGAACCCTCCGGCAATAGTTTTTTTAACCAATCATACCCTATTTTTATAGATTTCACTTTCTCATCCATTTTTGTATTCCTCCATGAGTAAATCTGTTATTTCATCTGCCGTTTTTAGATGTTCTAAATCCCTCTTCAAACGAGGTACTTTAATTTCATAGATTTTCTTAACCTTTGAAGGTCTACTCGTCAGCACATATATTCTATCACATATCAACACAGCTTCTCTTGTATCGTGGGTGATATAAAGTCCACCTAAATTACCTGAAAGTATTTTATCTAAGAGGCGAATAAATATCAGTCGAAGTGGAAAATCTATGTTGGCAAATGGTTCGTCCATTAAAAGCAGGTCTGGCTTTATGGATAATGCTCTTGCTATTGCTACCCTTTGCTTCATTCCCCCGCTAAGCTGATCAGGGTAGTAATCCTCAAAACCCTGGAGGTTAACCAATCTAAGCACCTCACTTATTACGGATCTCCTTTCGGCTTTGCTTGATATTTCTCCTTTGAGTACTATTTCAATGTTCTTTTCGGTTGTAAGCCAGGAAATTAAACGGGGTTCTTGAAAGATAAAGGCACTCCTTTTGAAGTTTCCCTTAATACTTCCCTCATCAGGCTTTTCAAGACCTCCTATTATTCGGAGGAGCGTAGACTTACCGCAACCGCTTGGCCCAACAAGGCAAGCCGTCTCCCCTTTATCAATGCTTAGGCTTATATTCTCAGTAACCTTGAGGTTTCCGAAGGATTTTGAAATACCTTTAAGCTCAACCAGCATTTCTATTCAACCTCAAATTTTTGGTTACCGCATCCTTTAGAGGCCTAACAAGTAGGTACTCCATTCCAACCCCGAGAGCCCCTATGAGTAGAACATAGGCATATACCTCAGCAGTTGAACCGTAAATATAAAACC
>CAZFWO010000087.1:0-5935 GCA_964522785.1 uncultured Desulfurellales bacterium | reverse complement strand
TTGATAAGAAATATAAATTATGCAATGGTCTCACAAATTCTCTTTTAACAAAAAAATTAGAAAAGATAGATATAAACATATATAATGGCAGATGATGATAAAATTATTTGTTGAAAGTCTGGGCTGTCCGAAAAACACCGTAGATACGGAACTAATGATAGGCTACCTAAAATACAGTGGCGATGTCACACTTACAGACAATATTAAAGAATCAGATGTAATATTAATAAATACATGCGGTTTCATAGAACCTGCAAAAGAGGAATCGATTGATGAAATTCTCAATGCTATAGAGGTAAAAAAACAGTATAAAAATAAAAAGATAGTTGTCGCGGGCTGCCTTTACGAAAGATACAAAGAAGAATTAAAAAAAAGCCTGCCGGAAGTGGACGAGTTTATCGGCGTATACAATCTTGAAAGTATTACTCAAAAGATACTCGGGAAAAAGTTTTCTAATCCCAAACCATATCTTTTAAGAGATATAATAACACCAAAACATATAGGATACCTAAAAATAGCCGAAGGGTGCTCAAACGGATGTTCTTTCTGCGCAATACCATTGATTAAGGGTGGGTTTAAGAGTAGAGGAATTGACGAATTGATGGAAGAGGCAAGCTGCCTCGCAGATAAGGGCGTAAAAGAGCTATACATAATTGCTCAGGATACAACAGCCTATATGTTTGATAAAAACAAAAAGGATTCAATTACGGAATTGCTAAGAAACCTGGAAACAATAGACGGCATAGAGTGGATAAGGCTTATGTATACATATCCATCCTATATAACCGACAAACTTCTTGAAACTATGGCGTCTTCAAAAAAAATTCTAAATTATATAGATGTACCGTTTCAGCATGTAAATAATAAAGTTTTGAAGTCAATGAACAGAAAATATACAAAAAAGGAAATATTAGAGCTTGTCAAAAAACTCAAAGATAAAAATATAACAATCCGTTCAACCTTTATCGTGGGATATCCTGAAGAAACTCAAAGTGATTTTGATGAACTGTGCGATTTTCTTGAAAATTATGAATTGGATTGGGTCGGATTTTTTAAATATTACCATGAAGAAAATACACAGGCTTATAAATTGAGAGACCTGAGTGAAAGTATAAAAAATGAGCGGGTTTGTATAGCAGAAGAACTGCAAGAAGAAATCTATCTAAAAAAACATCAACAGATGATCGGTAAAGAGTTTGATATCATTATAGATAAAAAATCAGACGAGATGCCTAACTTTTTTGAGGCAAGAACAAAAAGAAGCGCATATGAAATAGACGGAATTGTTTTTATTGAAGGTAAAAACTTAAAACCTGGTAAAATAATAAGGGCAAAGATGGAACAGATAATAAATAATACCGATTTCATAGCAACTGCTGCAAAAAACAGCATTAAAGCTTGACTTTTTTTGTCTAATCGGGCATCTTTTAAGCGGCTTGATAATAGCCAATTTTATTGAAAAGGTGAATTGATGAATCCACAAATCTTTTTAATGGTTATACCATTCATTCTTGCGGTTGTTGTGCACGAGGTTGCACATGGATATGTTGCATATAAGTTAGGCGATAATACAGCTAAATTTATGGGTAGATTGACACTCAATCCCATAGTTCACGTTGACTTATTCGGAACTATTATTTTACCTGCAATACTGCTTATAGCACACTCTCCTGTACTTTTTGGATGGGCAAAGCCTGTACCTGTAAATTTTTTTAATTTGAGAAATCCTAAAGAAGATTCAGCTTATGTTGCAGCGGCTGGCCCCGTATCCAATCTGCTTATGGCATTGGGTTTTGCAATTATTTATCATATTTTTGTATTTATACCAATACCGTATATACAACAGCCTGTGCTGTTAACATGCGTTTATGGCGTTCAACTAAATCTGATATTTGCATTCTTTAATCTTATACCTATATTACCTTTGGACGGCGGAAGGATTTTGGCTGCCTTTATGCCAAACAGATGGGCGTATAGTTTCTCAAAAATAGAACCCTACGGTATGTATATAGTAATAGCATTGATATTTTTAGGCGCTTTTAATCTTATATACTACATGTTTGTCTTGCCAATGGCAAACCTATTATTGTAAAGATAAGGAGAACAAAACACAGATGGAAAAAACTGTTCTAAGCGGAATGAGGCCAACCGGCAATCTTCACCTCGGCAACCTATACGGAGCCCTGTATAATTGGATTAAACTGCAAGACGAAGATTATAATAGATTTTATTTTGTTGCCGATTGGCATGCACTGACAACAGGTTTTAACGATTCAAAAATTATTCCACAAAATTCAATAGAAATGGTTGTTGACTGGCTTTCATTTGGATTAGATCCACAAAAAGACACCATTTTTGTGCAATCACTCGTTAAGGAACATGCCGAACTTTTTCTCCTTTTATCCATGATCACACCTGTTGGCTGGTTAGAAAGGGTACCCTCATACAAGGATCAAATAGCTCAACTTGGTAAAGATAAAACATCAAACTACGGGTTTTTAGGATATCCTGTTCTAATGGCATCAGACATTATCATATATAAAGCAAATTTTGTACCTGTAGGAATAGATCAAGTAGCACACCTTGAATTTAGCCGAGAAATTGTGAGACACTTTAATAATCTTGTAAATAAAGATATATTTATAGAACCTCAGCCGCTTTTAACAAAATCGCCAAAAATACTCGGACTTGACGGTAGAAAAATGAGCAAATCCTATGGTAACGCAATTTACTTATCCGACTCCGAAAAAGAAACGGATAAAAAAATAAGGGTTATGTTCACTGATCCGAGAAGAAAAAGAAGAACAGATCCTGGGGTTGCAAAAGAATGCGGTGTTTTTATGCTTCATAAGATTTTCACACCAAAAGAAAAGCAGGAAGAGATAGAAAATGCATGCGCAAATGCTACAATTGGTTGCGTAGAATGTAAAAAAATACTTTCCAAAAATATGAACAAAGCACTATCTCCAGTAAGAGAAAAAAGAGCAAACCTTTTAAACAAGGAAAAAGATATAATTGAAATCCTTATAGAAGGCAGCAAAAAGGCATCAATCCACGCTAAAAATACTTTGGAAGAGGTAAAAGATGCAATCTTCTCAACTAAAAGATTTAGATAAAAAAGTGAATGAATGTTTCATAGATAAAAAAACCGGACTAAACAATGCTACAGGTTTATACTACTTAATGAAAAATCTACATAAGCAATATGAACGTTATGAGGAGAATTGGAGTTTTATAATATTCAATACAGATATACATAAATATGTCAACTCAAACTGCAGCAATCTTGTTCAGGATGATATAGACATAATTACATCTGATATACTGAAAAAAATATGTAGAGACAGCGACATACTCAGTTTTTGCGAAGGGGGCAAATTCTGTATCCTCACAAGGGTGTTTGAAGGCGATGATACTATAAAATTTGCCCGTAAAATACTAAAAAATCTTACGGATACAGACTACAACGGCTGCAGAGTCAGCATAAATGCCAAATTCGGTGTCACATTTTCAAAAAATGAAGATACTCCAAAAAAAATTATGGAAAGAGCTCAGAAAGCACTCTTAAAATCCGAAAATACAAATGAAAATATAGTATTAAGCACCTAACTTTTATTTAAAAATGTTTTGTCTATAAAATTTGTATCGTAATCATTGGATATAAATTCCTCACTTGTCAATATTTTTCTAAAAAACGGAATGCTTGTTTTGATACCTTCAACAACAAATTCATCCAAACACCTCAGCATTCTAAAGATTACCTCTTCTCTATTTTCTCCTCTAACAATAAGCTTTGCTATCAAAGAATCATAACTCGGACTTATAGTCATTCCTCCGTATATAGCACTGTCGACCCTAACACCAGGCCCTCCGGGCAAGAATAGTTTCTCTATTTTGCCTGGCGAAGGATAGAACTTTTCCGGATCCTCCGCATTAATTCTGCACTCCATGGTATGAAATTTCAATTTTAAGTCTTCCTGTTTAAGATGAAGTTGCTCACCAGATGCAACAGCTATCTGTTCTTTTATCAAATCAACCCCATATGCCATTTCACTTACCGGATGTTCAACCTGAATTCTTGTATTAATTTCAATAAAATAAAAATTATCTCCATCAAAAAGAAACTCCAAAGTGCCTGCATTTTGGTATCCAAGCGCCTTTGCTGCATTGATAGCTGTATCGTGCAACTCTTTTCTTTTTTCCTCACTTAAAACACCTGACGGAGATTCCTCCAGCAATTTTTGATGCCTTCTCTGAAGCGTACAATCCCTCTCCCCTATATGCACTACATTGCCGTAGTGATCGCCTAAAACCTGTACCTCTATATGTCTTGGATGCTCAATAAATTTTTCAAGATATATATCATCTCTTCCAAATGAAATTTTTGCTTCCATTTTTGCAGCATTAAACTCTCTAATCAAATCCTCTTCATTTCTAACAATCCTCATTCCCTTGCCACCGCCGCCCCAGGAAGCTTTCAAAATAACTGGGTAGCCTATTTCGTTAGCTGTTTTTTTCAACGTCTCTTCATCATCTATAGATCCCTCACTGCCCGGCACAGTAGGTATATCAAACTGTTTTAGTATAGACTTAACCTTTGCCTTATCTGCCAAATTTTCCATAGTCTGGGCATCCGGACCTATAAATGTAACACCCAAGTCCCTGCAAATATTGACAAAAGTCGGATTCTCAGATAAAAAACCATATCCTGGATGAACAGCATCACAGCCAGAATTTACAATAGCCTGAGATACATTGAAAAGATTCAAATAGCTTTCTCTTACAGGTGCAGGACCGACACATATAGCTTCATCTGCAAGTGCCACATGCATTGAGTTTTTATCCTCGGTTGAGTATATAGCCACAGTTTTTATACCAAGTTCTTTTGCAGCTCTTATAATTCTAAGTGCAATTTCAGACCTATTTGCTATTAATATTTTTTTAAACATAAGCTATCCTAATTTCTTAACCAAAAATAGTGGTTGATCAAATTCTACCTTCTGAGCATTCTCAACCAATATTTTTTCAATCCTACACGGAAATTCAGCTTCAAGCTCATTCATAATCTTCATAGCTTCCAATATACACAAAACATCGCCCTTTTTAACCTCATCACCAACCTCAACATACGGAGCTGATGTTGGTGATGGTGCCCTGTAAAATGTTGCCACCATAGGAGATTTTATTTCTACAAGATCTTTGTCCGTAATTTCTTTTTCAATCTCATTCTCTTCTAATTCCCGGCTTGCAGGTTGAATCTCGGAGGGAGGCATAGGAATACTTTGTGTTACAATACTATCCCCAACAAACGCCTCTTTCTTTTTTAGCGAGAGGTGGATATCATCGTCTCTATAATCAAATTCCACAAACTTACTATTTTCTACAAGTTCAATAACTTCCTTAATGGTTTTCACATCCATAACAACCTCCAATTTTTACCATGTTTACATTTTAACAAAAAATAACAAAATTTAAAAGATAACTCAAATATTAACTCAAAATACATTGCCACATTAACAGCATCCGATAATACTTTATTAAACATTTACTTACATCTCGACAAAGCAACCTCTAAACACCTGCAGTATGCCCGATAGTAGTATCAGTCATACTGCAAATTATTTTAAATATATCAATATTTTCCTTAAAAAACAATACATCTTGAGACCATTGCAGAAGTGTATAGTTTTTTATCAAGCTCTCGAAACGAATATGACCCGTCACCCATTTTCGTAAAAAACTTTTATTTTATTAAGAACTTTATCCACGAAAATGGGTGACGGGTCATCGTTAAAAAATTCATTCTTGAGTTGAAAGAGCTTGATAAGAAACAGCGTATTTATTGTTATTGTATTATTGTGCAGTGGTCTCATTATATTTTTATGGAATAATCTTTAGTATTCAAACTTTTTATTTAGCTTATCCCATCTTTTTA
>CAZFWO010000086.1:0-6018 GCA_964522785.1 uncultured Desulfurellales bacterium | reverse complement strand
TAGGAACGCCTATTGAGTAGGCTATTGCAAAAAACATAACAGCACTTGCTATATTGAAAAACGGACCTGCAAAAACAATTATCAATCTCTTCCATACAGGTTGAGCAAAAAATGCACCTTCTTTGTCTTCTTCGTTTCTTTCATCTATCTCTTCACCCTTCATTTTTACATATCCACCAAGCGGAATGAGCGAGAGAGCGTATTCCGTAACCTTGGGTTTATACCCTAATAAAACAGGTCCAAATCCCACAGAAAATCTTGTTACTTCAACACCTAATAATCTTGCTGCTATAAAGTGTCCAAATTCATGTATTATTACCATGGCCACAAGGCCTAATATACCGTAAATCCAACCCATATTATCCTCCAATAAAGTCTTTTTTAATAAGCATCTCAACCTCTTTTTTAATAAAGCGGTTTTCTTTTTCTATTTCAAATATATCACTACTCAAATTATTTTCAAATCTGCTGCATGCTTTTTCTATTATTTTAAGTATATCCGTAAATTTTATCCTTTTATTTAAAAAGTACTCTACAGCTATTTCATCAGTAGCGTTAAGTATTAATCCAAGGTTTTTATTCTCATTTTCTAAAGCAGTATATGCCATCTGCAGTGTTGGAAATCTATTCATATCCGGTTTTTGAAAATGCAGAGAGCCTATTTCGGTTAAATCTATCTTAAATTCAAGATTCATTCGTTCAGGTTTTGTCAATGCATAGGCTATCGGTATTCTCATATCGTGTGCCCCGCATTGGGCTATAATTGTGCCGTCTATAAATTCTACGGCTGAATGAACGATACTCTCTCTATGTATGACTACTTTTATTTTATCATAAGGAATGTTGAATAGCCATTTTGCTTCTATTATTTCAAAACCCTTATTCATCATTGTTGCTGAATCTATGGTAATTTTTTTTCCCATAGACCATGTAGGATGTTTGAGCGCATCTTCAACTGTTACGTTGCTTAGGTTATCCCTATCTAAAAAAGGGCCTCCCGATGCTGTTAAGAGAATAGAATCTACAAATTTTTTATCCCTATTTTCAAGACATTGATATATAGCCGAATGTTCCGAATCTATGGGCACTATCTCCATACCTGTTTCATCTGCCATTTTCCTGAATATTTTACCTGCAACAACGAGACTTTCTTTATTTGCCAATGCCAACCTTTTCCTATTTTTTAATATGTAATATGTAGGTATCAATCCGCTTGTACCTACAAGTGCATTAACAAAAACATCGGCTTCTTTAAGTGAAGCCATTTCTATTAGTCCATCTTGTGCCTTCAAAAATATCGTATCTTTATATCTGTTCTTTAATTCCTCAATATCCGTGTTGTATCCACAACAAACGTATTTGGGTTTGAATTTTTCTATCTGCTTGCTTGCTTCTTGAATATTTTTATTAAAGCTTATGCCTATAAGATTGTATCTATCTGTTCTTGATAGAATATCAAGCGTATTTTTGCCTATGGAACCCGTTGAACCGAAGACTACAATATTTTCCATAAAACCATCACGTATACAAAAAATCCTGCAAAGGCAGCACTGTCTAATCTATCAAGCACACCGCCGTGGCCGGGAATCAAGTTTGATGAATCCTTCTTTCCAAAGGCCCTTTTTATAACGGATTCGGCCAAATCACCAAAAATCCCTGTTATATTAACAATTAAGGCTATTATAAAACCCTCTGTTAGTGGAAATTTTACAATGTATGCAAAAAGGGCGCCTGAGGCTGTGCCGAGTGTTATTCCGCAAATAGCCCCCTCTACCGTTTTTTTTGGGCTTATGAGCTTTGCCAATCTAATTTTTCCGAACTTTTTACCGCAAAAATATGCAAAACTGTCACCTATCCAGATAGATACAAAAAGCAGCATCAAAATATATCTGCCATTTTCAAGCTTAATAATAAAATATAGAAATATATAGAGAGCCGTATATAAAATACCACCAAAATAGTAGTAATGCTCAAGCACATTTTTCTTTTCTATACTATCAAAACAGAGAATTAAATGAACTACAAAAATAAAAAACAAAACCCATATTGCACACTCGGTATAAAAGATTAGTGTGGATATGAAAATAATGTTTAGTATAAAATATGCTATCCTTTTATTATTTAAACCTTTTAAATCCATGTTAAGCCATTCAAGATATGCGAGTATGCTTGCAAATAGCATTAATATACCAAAATACTCGTACTGTGCAAAGAGAACAAGCCATACTATTAATGGTATCAAAATTAATGCGGAAGCTATACGTTTTATCATAGACCGCCAAAACGCCTTTTTCTATTTTTGAATTCATCTATAGCAATAATAAGATCATTTTTCGTAAATTCAGGCCAGTATTTTTCAAAAAATACGAACTCTGCATATGACGACTGCCAAAGGAGAAAATTGCTTATCCTTTTCTCTCCGCCGGTTCTTATTAAAAGATCAACACTTGGAATACCCTTTGTGTATAAATAGTTATCTATCACAGTCTCTGTTATATCTTCAATCTTCATTTTTTTATTGATAATGTCATTTGCCATTTTTTTGAAAGCCTGAGTTATTTCGAGCTTTGAACCGTAGTTTAGAGCTAAAGTTAGTGTCATTGTCGTGTTGTTTTTTGTTTTTTTTTCTATGTTATTCAGTATATCCTGAGTCTTTTTTGGAAATGCATCTATGTTGCCTATAGTATTGAATTTGACGTTTTCTTGCATAAATATATTTTCTTTTTTTTTGACTTGCGTATTTAACAGGCTAATTAAAAATTTTATCTCCGATTTTGGACGTTTCCAATTTTCGGTTGAAAATGCATAAAGTGTTAAATACTTAATTTTCAAGCCCACGCAGGCTTTTACTATGCTATCTACAGTGTTGGAACCTACATAGTGTCCATATGTCCTATTTTTGCCCAGAGATAGTGCCCACCTGCCGTTGCCGTCCATAATAATTGCAATATGCAAGGGTAAAGTGGTTCCGCCCATTAAATAGAATTTAACTCTTTCTCTTTGGATTTTGTCAGTTCATCTATCTGGCTTGAGTATTCATCCAACACTTTTTTGATGTCTTTTTCCAATTTTTTTGATTCATCCTCGGAAATGATTTTATCTTTTTCCATATCTTTAATGATTTTGTTGGATTTTTTTCTTGCATTTCTGAGTGTTACCTTATACTTATCGCTTTCATGTTTAAG
Organism: uncultured Desulfurellales bacterium; assembly: GCA_964522785.1. GTDB lineage: Bacteria > Campylobacterota_A > Desulfurellia > Desulfurellales > Hippeaceae > S144-51. The sequence goes on along the minus strand of CAZFWO010000086.1, from coordinate 2,833 downwards.
TAGTTTTATAATCTGTTTTCTATCCTCTTCTGTCATAGGAGGAATATTGATTTTTATAACCTTTCCATCATTTTGTGGTGTAAATCCTATATTTGCCTTCATTATAGCTTTTTCTATATTTTTAATAACCGATGTATCCCACGGTTGTATTATAACGGTTGATGCATCGGGTGTTGAAATTGTCGCAAGCTGTTTTATGGGCATATTTTGGCCATAACTTTCTACAATAACATTTTCAAAAATGGCAGCATGAGCTCTGCCCGTTTTAACTGTGGAAAGATATTTTTTGTAGGAAGCAATAGTTTTATCATTTGCTTTTTTATAATCATCAATAACCTTATCCATAGTTCCTCCTTTTGTGAACTATTTTACGATGGTTCCGACATCTTCACCCATAACTATCTTTTTCAAGTCACCATATTTCTTAATATTAAAAACAATTATGGGCATTTCGTTCTCCATACACATAGAAATAGCTGTAGAATCCATTACCCTTAGATTTCTATCCAAAACCTCTATATATTTTATGGAGTGTATTTTTTCTGCATCCTTATAAATTTTAGGGTCCTTGTTGTATACACCATCAACCTTTGTGGCTTTGAGTATAACTTCTGCCCCTATTTCCATAGCTCTCAAAGATGCCGCAGTATCGGTTGTAAAGTACGGATTACCAGTACCTGCAACAAATATAACAACTCTTCCTTTTTCCAGGTGTCTAAGGGCTCTTCTTCTAATATAGGGTTCTGCTATTTCTCTCATTTCGATAGCGCTTAGCACCCTTGTTTGTACATCTAATTTTTCCAGGGCATCCTGAAGTGCTAAGCCATTTATGATAGTTGCAAGCATTCCCATATAGTCAGCGCTTGCTCTATCCATACCCATAGATGCTCCCTTAACCCCTCTGAATATATTACCTCCTCCTATTACAACAGAAACATCTACACCTAATTGTCTTATTTCTTTTATCTGTTTGGAGATGGATTGAATTGTTTCTTCGCATATACCGTAAGGAAGGGACCCCATAAGGGCCTCTCCGCTTAATTTCAATAATATTCTGGAAAAGACAGGGCTGTTCATCAACTACTCTTCTCCTATTTTAAATCTTGCAAATCTTCTTACTACAATATTTTCACCGAATTTCGCTATTGCATTTTCTATAAGATTGCTAATTTTTACATTATTATCCTTGATAAACGGTTGATCCAATAAACACACCTCTTCGTAGTATTTATTGATTTTGCCTTCTGCAATTTTATCAAGCATATTTTCCGGTTTTCCCTGCTGTCTCAGTTGTTCTTTCTGGATTTTTTTCTCTTTTTCTATCTCTTCTTGAGGCACCTCTTCCCTTGACACATAAGAAGGCTCACTTGCGGCTATCTGCATTGCTATATCTTTGCACAGGTTGTTAAAGTCATCTGTGTTGGCTACAAAATCCGTTTCGCAATTAACCTCTACAAGAACGCCTATTTTTCCTCCTGTGTGGATATAACTCACTATTTTTCCTTCGCTTGCAACCCTTGAGGCTTTCTTTTTGGCGCTTGCAAGTCCTAACTCCCTGAGTTTATCGATGGCTTTTTCTATATTTCCATCTGTTTCCTTTAAGGCTTTTTTGCATGCCATCATTCCGGCACCCGTTTTATCTCTAAGTTCTTTAACCATCTTAGCTGTAATGTCAGCCATTATTATTCCTCCTCATTTTCTGCTTCTATTTTTTCCTCTCTTGCCTTTTCAAATTCTTCTTGCTCTTCCTTATCAGAGAGTTCTTTTTCATATTTGTTTTTTCCATTTGTTACAGCTTCAGCCATTTTAGTTGCAACAAGCTTTATAGATCTTATGGCATCGTCATTACCCGGTATTATGTAATCGATAGGATCAGGATCGCAATTTGTATCAACAAGCGCCACTACAGGTATGCCGAGTTTATTTGCTTCTTTGACAGCAAGTTCTTCTTTTTTAACATCTATTACAAGCATGATATCAGGAAGCCTGTCCATATCTTTTATGCCGCCTACATATTTCTGAAGTTTATCTTTCTTTTTTCTCAGGATTTTCTGCTCCTTTTTTGTGTATTTGCTTATTTCTTCTGTTTCTTCCATTTCTTCAAGCTTCTTTAAATTATTAATGCTTGTTCTTATTGTCTGGAAGTTTGTTAATAAACCGCCAAGCCATTTTTCATTTACAAATGGCATAGAGCATGAAGTGGCAGCTTCCCTAATTTCTTCTTTGCCCTGTTTCTTTGTGCATACAAATAGCAGTGTTTTGCCCTTAGATGCCAAATCTTCTACAAATTCATAGGCTTTGTCAAAATAGTTTATGGTTTTTTGCAGATCTATGATGTGAATGTCTTTCCTTGCCGCAAAGATAAACGGCTTCATTTTCGGATTCCAACGTTTTGTTTGATGTCCGAAATGGACACCTGCTTCCAACAGCTCCTTCATTGTAACGTGAGACATACAACCTCCTTAGGATTTTTTCCACCACACCATCTCTTCCTTTAAGGAAGATCCGTTGATTTTGGCGTGTGCGTATTCACAGATAAAATTTATATATTAACAAAAGAAAATTTACAAGTATTTTGTTGTGATTGTCGGTAAATATGTGCTGATATATCTAACACCATAAACATAGAGACGATATTTATCCATAGATAGAATCAAAACAGGATAGAAGAAATGATAAAATCGAATACCATAAAAAGAGAGAGAAAATTTTAGATATCTTTTCTCTATAAAGAAACTACCACGTAGCAATAAAATAATACTATACAATTTCTTATCAACCCAGCACCTATTTTTGTAAAAAACTTTATCCACAAAAATAGGTGCTTAGGCTC
>CAZFWO010000085.1:1787-6074 GCA_964522785.1 uncultured Desulfurellales bacterium | reverse complement strand
ATTAAAACCTGATTGAAGCAAAAGAATTAAGAAGATTTATGCACAAAAAGCAGAGCTGTATCATTTGATGGGTTAAAAACGGCAAGTTTATTTATGTTTCAGTAATAAGCCCATAAAATGGAAAATGCCTTTTCTTAATTACATTACGTTTGTGCAAATCTGCAGAAATAGTTAAAGTCGCAGTATTGACATTGGATATTGGGCAGGGCATAGATTTTATCCGACTGTTTCATGTGGTCTTCTATATATTTTATGATTGCTCTTGAATGTTCAATACTCAAATCCTTTGTGGAAATTGTTTTGCACGGTGCATCCTGCGTTTTCCCGATGTAGCATAAAGCGCCCTCAAGTTCACAGTTTTTATAAATATTATCTGCCATTATCAAGTATGCCGGAATTTGAATGGACTTGAATGTGGTTTTTATCAGATTTAACGTTTCGTCGTCGTATCTATCTCTGTTCTTTAAGTTGTTATCCTCAAACAGCTCTCCTATCCTTGTTTTGAGCGGGAGCATAGCATATGAGCCGGTTTTATAGTCAACTATCCGAATTACAGTCCCATTTTTGCTTTCAATTCTATCTATCCTATCAGCAATACCATTTATGTGTAGGGTTTTATCACTTAATCTTTTTTCAACCCCTATAACCCTAAATGATTGTGCGGTTTTTGCAAAAAACCTGTTTATTCTGTATTTCAAAACAACCTTCAATGCATTGAATCTGAATTCAGAGAGGTTTTTTACGTAATCCTCGATATCTTTCTTCTTTAATATCCCAAGATTATCAGGCATCTCTTCTATATTTTTTAGTATACCGTTTTTTATGGCATTGTATTTTCTTACATCAATCTCCTGGTTTATATATTTTCTAAATTCTATCTCAAAAAGCCTATGCACAAGCGTTCCTGCTTTGTCTGCTTCAAAATCCTTATCAAGCCTTATCCTTTGCTTGATGTGGCGTATTTTTTTTAGGTAGTATTTGTAGGGACACTCCATATATGTATTCAAGTCGGAAGGAGATATTGCCTTTAAGTTTTCTTCGAAGGTCTCTTGTATTTTTTGGGTTTTTTCTATGAAGTTTTCATTTTTAGGGCTGTCGGGCAGGATTATGTGAAAATTTTCCACCTTCAGGGCTTTTCTATTTTTATATTCATGCAGAAGGGCAAGCTGTTCAACGAACCTGCTTCTTATGCTTTTATCTAAAGTATTGTAGGCTGTTTTGTAGAGGATAAAGCAGTTTCTGGATGAATATGCCAGCCTGAAAAAGTTGTATTTTTCCAGTTCTTCCTTTTGAATATAAGATGCCAAACCGAGTTCCCGCTTGATACTTTCAGGTAAAAGCGGATCAATCTTTTCACTCGATGGCAAAATGTCTTCATTTACATCCATAAAAAATAGGTAGTCAAAAGACAAAAGCCTTGCTTCAAGCACACCCATTATCTGCACACCTTCTAAAGGATTTCCTTCAAATGGTATGGATACATCCTTTATGAGCTCATTTAAGATATGATATGCAAGTTTTGTGTCAATCTCGATATTGTAGTTTAGTTTATTTAGATTGCCTATAATATACGTATAAAAAAACTGTATCATCTGTGCCGTAAACTTGTTGCTTTCATCTATAAGCATATCCCTATCAAACATCTCAAATAGGTTTACAAAGGCGTCATATAAATCATTAAAGCTCTTTGCATTAAGAAATATTGATAGAATTCTATTAAAAAAAACACTCTCTTTTTCAAATTTATACACCGATAAGCCGTTAAACAGTACTGCGTTTTTTAGTTCAGAGACATCAAAGATATCCGATTTTACAAGGTTGATTAGATTGGTGTTTAGCAGTCTTAACAGCAGGTTTGAATCGACGGCATACTCTTTTGTATTGTCGAATTTCCTTTCCATATCCATAAGCACGCTGAATAGGGCTTCCAAAAATAGTCCTATATCTGTGTTGCCGAACGGATAACCCATTGTTATATTTATTGGTAGATTATTGCTATCTCTGCTGCCGATATAGCTCAAGAGCGGAAAAAGGGTTGAAGATTCCGGCAATACTATTGCTATGTTTTTAGGCGAGTTTTTATCCTTGAGACCCTCTGCAATTTCTTTTACCCTTTTTGCCGTAAACATAGATTCGTTGTGTGTATTCGGAAATTCGTAGAAGCTAAATTCAGTTTTATATTCACCGCCTCCAATTTCTTTTATATTCGATTCTATGATTTGGCTAAGCAGCTTTACTGTTTTTTCGGCGACTGAAAACGATTCGAAGCTGTATTTTTTGCCTATTTTATCCCTGTTTTGTAAATCGGTTTGGACTATAAATTCAACATCGCAAGACTCCGCGATGTTTTTTATCATTTCCTTTTCGGAATTTGAGAGATATATTAGACCTGCAAAGATAAACAGTGTTTTGTCATAATCTTTTTTAAAACTATCATTTTTTGTTATTGCAACTGCATTCTTAAAATTCAGTCCGCTGTATGAATAGTTTCTGTACCCTCTTTCATATCGTATATACAGATCTTTTAGGTTCTCAAGTATAACCTTTGCTTCCTTTACAACCTCAACATATTGAAAATTCTTTAGTCTGTCGGATAGTAGTTGTTTGTCTATTTCGTTAAACAAAGAGGATATTCTTTTTGCCCACGGGAAAACGTTTGAATAGCTGCCGCCCAGTTTTTCGTAAAGATGCGAGGATTTTATGAGATCTAAGAAAAATACACTTCTCTCTACGGGACTTTGAAATATTGGTGTTGGATTTATGTAGGTTACAGATAGATGCTTGGCAAACTCCTCTATTGTAAAAAAATGTGTTTTCAGTGTTGTTTCTATGGATATCTCTTTTTCTATAAACCTTATAGGCCTTTTGTTTGAGGATATAAATACAATGTTTTCGCTATTGTTGTTTTCTATGAGTTGTGAGGCGTATTCTACAAAATTCACACACACATCCAGCTTTGTTATATTAAAAGACATATTCTTTCCTTCTACTTTTTGAGTAGTATAAAATGCCTTCTGCCTTTTCAAACATCTCCATATAGCCCCTTAGCTGATTTTTGTGTTTTTCTTCATATTTTCCTGTTTTGTAGTCTATAACGGTATAGCTATTTCCTCTTTTTATTAATCTGTCTATTCTCTTGATCTCACCTCTGCCATTTACAATTTCCTTTTCATTATAGAATGCATCTATGTTGAAAAAATAGTTTTTTAGGTCAACAACTGCATTTTTTGCAGCCAAAATTATGTTTTCATCTTCATATCCGACAATATTTTTAGCTCTGTAATAGGCATCTGCAACTACGTTATCCAAATCTTCAGGGCAGCTTAACCTTCCTATAAAAGCCATAGTCTGGTGAAATAGGTCGCCGAAGAGCTTCTCTTTAGTTTTTATGTCGAGTTTATAGACCTCCGGATATATTTTCAGATAATCCCTGATGTTTGCACCGATTTGAGGTTTAATCTTCTTTTTATGCGGACTCGCGGCTTTATTCAATGCTTTAAGCTTTCCTTTTTCATATACAAATGTGTCGTTTTGACTGTTGCCCCCAAGTGCGTTTATCAAAATACAGGATGATTGCAGATTTTTAGAACATGACCCGTCTTTACTTTTTTTATATGTACCTATAATAAACAGATTCTCTTTTGCTCTTGTATTTGCTACATACATCAGATTCAAAGCCTCTATGGTATTTGTTTTTAGCTGCTTGTAGTATGCCTCCTTTGCATCCGGCAGTATTGCGGATAGGCTTTTGTCTGCCTTTGCAAATATACTGTCCTTATCATTGTCTGTAAAATCGCTTATATTAAAACTCCCGTAAATTTCAGCCCTTTTTGCATCGTATATATTCCATTCATAGTATGGTACAATAACCGTGTGGCTCTCGAGCCCCTTTGCCTTGTGTATTGTCATAATTTTTACGGCGCCTTCGTTTTCAAAACCCTGTAGTGCAATGTCCGGATGTTCGTAAAAGTAGTTAATTATGTACTCAAGGTCTTTCTTATTTTTCGAAAGCTCAACAACCTTTTCCAGAAATGTATCAAAGTATATCGCATTATCTTTATAGTTTATATCTCTCTTTTCAAGCAAGAAACAGAAAAACTCATAGGGCGATAATGATCTCGCCTTTTTTGCAAGTTCATCAATATTGATATCTATATTTAATTCACAGATGGCTTTTTTATAGTTCTCATCTTTGTCATAAACAGCAGCAAGGGCTATAAGCAGTAGTTTTCTTATCTCAAAATTAGCTATAAGCCTCAAAGAGTTTTCTGTTATAAAGTTTATATT
>CAZFWO010000085.1:0-1687 GCA_964522785.1 uncultured Desulfurellales bacterium | reverse complement strand
TATGTTTTCCAAATTTTTTATGCTAAAGATATTGTTGTTAAATGCCACTACTTCAGTTTTTGAGCGATAGTTGATATTCTTTTTCTCTGTTTCTAAATTGATTGCATCTTTTAGTGTGTCGAATATCGTATAGTCACCGCCGCGCCACGCATAGATAGCCTGCTTTCTATCACCTACAACAAAAAGAGAGCCGCCTTCGGCAATGGCATTTCCTATAAGGTTATATATAGCGTTGAATTGCTGATTTGAGGTATCTTGAAATTCATCAATTAGATAATGAGAGAGCCTTTCGCCAAGCATACAGAAAGCATAGCTTACGCCTGAATCTCTATTTAAAACACCACCAACCTCTTTGGATATCATACTACCGTCAACAATATTCAAAAAGGATTTAATTTCCCTTTCTTTCTCTATCAATTTTTTTATTTCGCTAAATAGGGCATGTGTTTTTAGTGATGTTTTCAGAAGTTTATAGTAACAAAAAATGTTGTAGCATATCTTTACATTCTTAATAAATTCAGAGAGTATATCATCCTCTAACTCCTTGCCTTTTTTTATCAACTGTTCAGCGTCGAAATGCCCGGAGATGATGGGGATGATTTTATCAATCTTTTGCTCTATCCTCTCTATATTTAAATTTTTAAACGGTTTGATACGTGTGCCATTAAATACTTTGTTTTGTTCTATTATTTTATTGAGCGTTGATGATACTGACTCTATCTTGTCGTCCATTTCTTTTTTGAGTGATTCAAAGTTACTGCCGGAAAATGAGAATTTTGTCCTAATATGTTCTTTTAACTCATCAAATGTTGTTATGTTTTCCGGGAGTTCTCTATCTTTCAAGGCGTAAAGTTCATCGGATATAATTTTTTCTCCATTCATGCCGGAACTGCCCAGCTCAAGCAGATTTTTCAGCATCTCCAAAAGTTCTGGCATATTACTCTTGTCGCTAAAAAGTTCGCTTATGCTTAACTTGAATATCTCATCAGAATCAAAGGATATATCATAATTGGGATGTATGCCGATATCTACGGATAAAGCCTTTAAAAGCCTGTTCATAAAAGAGTCTATTGTTGTAACATTAAAATCGCTGTGATTTTTTATAATCTCAACAAGCATAAACAACGCATTTTCTTCCGATATGCTAAACTCTTTTTTGTTAAATTTTTCATCTTTGTAAATGCCGGATAGCTTTTTTAGAAACAGAATGATTCTTTCTCTCATCTCACTTGCCGCTTTATTTGTAAATGTTATTGCTACGATGGAGCTGATGCGAGATGGATATCGGAAGGTGTAGTTGTGTTCATGGTTAACTGTGCAAATATTGTTTTCTGCAGGTTTTTTATGCTTACAGCTTGCGTAAAATGAAAGAAGTTCTATAAATCGTTTTGCAAGTTGATATGTTTTGCCGCTTCCTGCAGATGCTTCAATGCTCAAATATGGTTTGAAACTGTCCACATTAACTCCCGAGTTTTTTATGTTTTTATCTCACTTAGTGTTATATACATTTTTATAAGTATAAGCAATAACCTTGAAATATGCCGTTAAACAGATGAATTTTTTAATAAATTGTGATATGTTAAAGATGATGAGACCACTGCACAATGTATAGTTTCTTATCAAGTTCTTGAAACGAATAGACAAAAGCACCTATTTTTGTGGATAAAGTTTTTACGAAAATGGGTGA
>CAZFWO010000084.1:0-6149 GCA_964522785.1 uncultured Desulfurellales bacterium | reverse complement strand
GTTAAAAATCAAGATGAAACAAATTACTGCAGCGAATATGAACAAAATGAGACCACTATGCAGTGGTCTCATAATATCTATTTGTCGTGCCTCGAATTTATTTTTTCCTCATAGATATGTGAATAGGGTAAATTTATCTTGCAGAAAACCGCAAAAACCGTTAAAATTAAAAATAAATTAAATGGGAGTGAAAATGGCGTTTATAGCTGTAATTGATTACGATAGCGGCAATGTAAGAAGTGTTTCAAAAGCATTGGAATTTGTAGGCTCAAAAGCCAGAATTACAAAAAACAGAAACGAGATTCTGTCGGCTGACGGTGTAATATTGCCCGGAGTCGGAGCATTTGGCGACTGCGTAAACAAGCTCAAAACATACGGACTTATCGATGTTTTATATAATTTTATAGAAACAAACAAGCCCTTTTTAGGTATCTGTGTAGGGCTGCAGCTTTTATTTGAAAAGAGTTTTGAATTCGGCGAGCATAAAGGCCTTGGCATTATAAAAGGCACAATTAACAGGTTTCCTCAAAAAAAAGGTTATCCTATACCGCATATGGGATGGAACACGGTAAATATACTAAAAGACAATCCTATTTTTAATGGAATAGAAAACAACAGCTACTTTTATTTTGTGCATTCCTATTTTGCAAAGGCATCAAACGGCGAACTGTCAACAACAGATTACATAACGGATTTTACATCATCCGTAAACAAAGACAACATATGGGGCGTTCAGTTCCACCCGGAAAAAAGCCAAAAAAACGGACTTAAAGTGTTGAAAAATTTCTGCAGCATATGCGAGGGTAAATTATGATTATTATTCCTGCAATAGACTTAATGAATGGACAGGTTGTAAGACTAAAAAAGGGTAAAAAAGAAGACTTCACCGTGTATAGCAATTCTCCGATAGATGTTGCAAAAAGCTTTGAAAAATTTGGGGCAAGAAGAATACACATTGTAGATTTAGACAGCGCCTTCGGCATAGGCAATAACAGAAAGATCATAAGAGAAATAGCCAAAAACTTAACAACATCCATAATAGAGGTCGGTGGGGGCATAAGAAGCCTGGAGGATGTTCGAGAAATACTGTGTTGCAATATCCAGAGGGTCATTGTCGGAACACTTCCAATCAAGGACCCGCCATTGTTTGAGAGAATTGTAGATGAATTTGGAGAAAAAATTATTGTCGGCGTTGATGTTGAAGACGAATATGTTAAGATTTCCGGATGGAGTGAAAACACAAAAATAGACTATTTGGCCTTCCTATCAAAAATACAGGAGATGGGCATAGGTGAAACTATTGTTACAGATATTAAAAAAGACGGAATGCTCAGTGGTATAGATATAGATTTTTATAAAAATATAGCACTCCAAACGGGCTTGAATGTTATAGCATCGGGTGGTGTAAGGGATGAAAATGATATTAGAAATTTAAAATCTATTGAAAAATATGGCTTAATAGGTGTTATCTTGGGAAAATCCATATATGAAAAAAGTATCGACATAAAAAAAGTGCTGGAGGAGTACAGATGATAAAAATAACCACTATCGTTGAAAACACAGCCACAAGGGCCAGATTTAGGGCTGAACACGGATTAAGTATGCTTATTGAAAAAGACGGCGAATATATCCTATGGGATACAGGCCAAACCGACACAATAATACATAATGCTAAATTGCTCAATATAGATTTATCCAAAATAAAAATAGTTGCATTAAGTCATGGCCATTATGATCATGTGGGCGGATTAAAGTATCTGCTTGATTATACAAAACCTGTTGTTTATGCCCATCCTGAAATATTTAGAAAAAGATATTCAAAACTAAGCACAGATGAAAATCTGCGGTATATAGGTATAGAAGATAGAGACTTTTATGAAAAAAAGGGTGCAAGATTTATACTAAATGACAAGCCGCAAGAGATATTCGACGATATCTTTACAACGGGTTTTGAGGATATGCATACATCGTTTGAGGAGGTTGACAAAAACTTTGTTTACGAAAAAGAGGGTAAATATGTAAAGGATTATGTTGAAGATGATATGAGCCTAATTATCAATTTAAAAGAGGGGCTTTTTGTATTGTTCGGATGCGCTCACAGGGGAATAATCAATATAATTGACGATGTTGAGAAAGATTTTAACAAAAAGGTTATAGGTTTTTTGGGCGGAACACATTTAGGTCCTGCAAGCCAAAACCAGAGAGAGAAAACAATAGAGGAACTTAAAAAAAGGGATTACATAAAAAAAATGGGACCTTCGCACTGCACAGGCATGCTTATGAGCGCTACTATGTACTGTGAATTTAGAGAAAAAGTGATTTTTAACAATGTAGGAACAATTACAGAAATATAAAATGGGAAGCTCCTTTGCTACCATTACTCCAATATTTCTTGTCATAATCACAGGTTTTTTTGCCCGCAGATTTTCATTCATAAACGAAAATGCAATAATAATAAACAATCGGCTTGTATTCTATATCTTCTTACCTGCCCTTTTGGTTTATAAAATAGCAAACTCAGACATAAAAGCAATGTTTGATATAAACATGGTTGTTATATTGTACGCAAGCGTCACTTTAATTCTGATTGTCTCCATAGCCCTTTCCGTGCTTCTAAAAATAGATAAAAAAGAAATAGGCACAATCGCAATAAGTTCATTCAGAGGAAATTTCGCATATATGGGGCTACCTATTGCATACTATATGTTTTCAAATAAAGGCATCGTTGTAGGCAGTATGCTTATTGCCTTTATTGTACCTTTTGTCAGTGTTTTATCCATATTTTCACTTTCACTGTCGGCAAAAAACGACTACAAAAAAGCATTGAGGGACTCAATTTTAATGCCCATTGTAATAGCATCATTTCTGGGAATATTTTTAAGCGTATACAACATAAAAATACCGCATATAATTGAACAATTTTTAAAAATACTATCATTGCCGGCTTTAACCCTTGCCTTAATCGGCATAGGCGCATCTTTGAAATTCGATGAAATAGCAAAGAAACCGTATCTTATGGTTTTAAGCGGTTTTTTAAAGCTTATAGCCCTACCCTTTATAGGCATTGTTCTATTAAAATTTATTCCGCTTCAAGATATACAGGCAAAGGTTCTATTGATAATGCTCGCATCACCTCCGGCAACCTTAAACTATATAATGGCTCAACAACTAAACGGCGATGAGGTGCTTGCCAGTGCAAATATCTGCTTTTCAACACTTTTTTCTTTTATAACATATATTTTTTGGATATACTGCATGAAACACTGTCTCTGAGGAGGAAAAGATGAATAACATTACCTTTGATTCAAAAAAGGTCATACCAAGTAAAGCCGTATGTATTGCAAGAAACTATGTTGAACATATAAAAGAACTTGAAAACGAGGAACCCAAAGAGATGTCGCTTTTCATAAAACCAAACAGCTCTGTAACAGACAGGCTCATTTTGCCGTCGTTTGGCGAATGTCACTATGAATCCGAAATAACATTTTTAATAAAAAATAACAAATTTGCAGGGGTTGGCTTTGGATTGGATTTAACCTTGAGAGACATACAAAGCAGACTAAAAAATGCCGGTTTACCATGGGAAAAAGCCAAAGCATTTGACAATGCCGCCGTATTTAGTGAATTTATAAATTTTGACGGTGATATAAATAAATTGGGTGTGGCTTTGTACATAAATGGAAAGCTTAGACAAAAGGGAGATGTCAGCTTAATGATATATAAACCAGACGAAATTCTAAAAGAAGCAATGAAATACTTCACATTCTTTGATTATGATCTGTTGATGACAGGCACGCCTAAGGGCGTTGGAACCTTTGAAAAAAAAGACATATTCTTGGGAGAGATACTCTACGGCAATAGGGTTATAATAGAAAAAGAGTGGAAGGTTGAATAAGAATGATCAAGAAACAAAATAAAGATATCCGAAGCTTCTTAAAATATATCGACTGGAAAATCTATATTGTATTGATTTTGATTGTATTCAGTATATCGGCTTATGCGAGGTATAATCAATATAGCCACTGGAAACAACACGAAAGCGTCTATTTTGTCCAAAACTATCCGGCAATGACAACACTGGATGCATACTACTGGCTGAGATACGCAAAGGAGTATAAAAACGGCACATACAATAAATATGACAACGATACATTAAGAGCATATCCGGATACAACATCAAAGCCACACACCGCCCCTTTGCTTAGTTTTATTATTGCAAAGTTGTCGTCCATTTCTCATCTGGATATCTATAGATCCGGGCTGTTTCTTGTACCGATCCTGGCAAGCCTGTTTATAATACCAGCAGCGCTGTACTTTTTCTACTGCTCTATGCCAATGGCAGGTATTATCGGTGGTTTTGTCGGTACATTTAGCTGGATGTACTATTTAAGAACATCGATGGGGCGCGTCGATACAGATCTTTTACAATTGTTCTTTCTTTTTCTCTCATCTCTATTTCTGCTACTTATCATGGAAACAAAAGAAAATAGGCGCATCTACATATACTCCGGTTTAATCGGTCTAACACTCGCCCTATTTGGCTGGTGGTACGCCCACACAGGCATAATTCTAATCTATATGGCTTTTCTGATTTTTATCCTGCTAATTAATAAAGTAAAAACAAAAACAATACTCATTTCCGCCTTAATCTTTATCATATTCGCAAATCCATTCTATGTGTACAACGGGTTTTATAATCTATTCGGATTTTTGCATAACTATTTTGTTATAAAAAACTCGACATCTTCAGGTTTTCCAAACATACTAAAGACGATTACTGAAGCGGAACATATGCCTTTCTCAAAAGTGATAGTCTATATTTTATCCTCAAAAATAGTGAATATCGTGGGTTTACTCGGCTTTTTGATATCTGTGATATTCCTTAAAAGGAATATATTGCCACTCCTTCCCATTTTAGGACTCGGTATAATGGCATTCAGCGGCGCAAACCGCTCTATTATGTTTTTGGCTCCATTTGTGGGTTTTGGTATAGGTTTTTTTATCGACTGGCTCGTCAGCTATCTAAAAAGGCTGGTCAGTGTAAACAAACTGACGGCAACAGCCGTAAGCATAATAGCGGCAATATTGATTATATTCGGTCTGTCGAAACTTAGCGCCATAAATTTTGTACCAAGACCATCTATAGCTTCTGATATTATCGCATCATTCATAGATATAAAACATAAAATTAAACACGCAAACATTGTCAGTTGGTGGGATTATGGCTATGCAATTGAGGATATCGACGGCTTTGCAACATATCATGATGGAGGAGCACACGGAGGTGCAAGAACGTACTTCATAGCGAGGGGATTTTCAGGCGATAATCAAACGGAACTGCACAACACCATATCGTATATAGATAAATTTGGCATACAAAGCATTGATAAATCAATAAAAAACGGCGCCACTACCAAAAGCGTTATTGACAACGTAACACACTACAGCAATAAAATAGAGCATAAAAACAACTATCTGCTCTTTACAAGAGATATGATATCAAAATTTCAAGCTATCAGCTATATTGGAAATTGGGATTTTAAAACAAAAGAGAGCCATCCGCTCGGCTTTGGTATGCTAATGTGCACTGCCTTTAAGAGTAATATACTGAAATGCTCCGGTAATATATTTGACCTGAACAAAGGATTGATAAACGGTAAAATACACATAAAAAGGGCTGTTTTTTCTGAAAACGGAAATACGGCAATGCAAAAAAACTACTTTGACAGAGGGTTAACATTGGAACTGATATTGAGAAACAACGAACTTATATATGCAATAGTATGTGACGAAAAAACATACAAAACCAACTTTAATCAAATTTACCTTCTTGGCAATTACAATAGAAAGTATTTTCAAGAGGTGTATAACAACTTTCCATCAGCAAGGATGTTTAAGATAAAATGAGACCATTGCACATAGCTCAATAATAATATAATTGGGTACTGGGTTCTGGGTTCTGGGTATTGGGTGCTTAGGCTCAACTGTTTGAGTCTATTTTTCACAAACCTGCTGTTATTTTCTTTATGGTAACTGACATTACATAAAAAGTGCCTTAGTGAGACCACTGCACAGCGATAAAATAATACTCTTACAAAATTTCTTATCAAGATTCTCTCAACTCAGAATGAATTTTTTAACGATGAATT
>CAZFWO010000083.1:0-6178 GCA_964522785.1 uncultured Desulfurellales bacterium | reverse complement strand
ACATTAAAATTCATCTAAAATTCATATTCGTTTCGAGAACTTGATAAGAAATATATATTATGCAATGGTCTCTTTATCTTTGATTTTTCCATATTTTCATATATAATGACTGCGAATAAAAAAATTGTTTGTCGGAGGAAGTTATGAAAACAGCAAGAATAGTTTTACTGCTTGTGATTGTATCAATAGTTTTTATAGGTGGATATTTTGGCGCCAACATGTATGTGCAAAATAGAGCCATTAAAAAAATTAACAGCATAATAGAGCAAAATCATTGGGAAAATTTGGTGGAATACGGTGATGTAAAAGCAAATGTGTTTAAAAGAAGTATCACAATACAAAATGTAAAGTTTACACTTGAAAATAACATAACCTCACAGCCTTTAGGCGTTTTTTATTTCAAAGACATCTCTATCAACGGTGATTGGGATACAGATTATATATTTTCTTCCGACAATATAGACTACACCAACTTAAACTCTAAAGTCGATTCAAATCTTATGAATAAAAAGTTGTTCCATGCAGAATATGCCTGCTTTAGAATTCATAAAAAAGACGGAATTGTAGATAGATTTAATGGAAAAATAGACAATATTATGTTGAATAAAAGTGTATTTGGTTCTAACGAAGAAAAACTTGAGGTATTGCAGCGTATAGTAAAAATAAACAATCCTATTAATATAAGAATAGAATATGAAGCTGATGTGGATAAAAACTCACTCAAGTTAAGAAAATACCATATAAACTTTATAAACAATTTGGGCTTATCGTACAAAGCTTATATAAAAAATGTGGATTTTAAGGGAATTAGAAGAGCATCTGAAGAAGTTAAAAAGAATCCTAAGGATTTCCTCTCTTTAACAAACATGATGAGTAAAATTATGCAAATGAAGATTATAAATTTGGATATAGATATATCAGATTATGGAATGATTGACAGAATGTTAGAAACAACAGCGGAAAAACAGAATATAAGCAAGCAGGAATTAATACAAAGAACAATTGAAAAAATGAAAAAAGGGAGTTTTTCTTCGGCTTGCAATGCTGTTGAGAATTTTTTATCTCACCAATCCAAGCATCTTTCCATAAAAATAGAGAATAATAAAAATTTAAGTATAGGTGATATTCTTATGGAAGCAAAAAATAAAAGTGATATATTAAATAACTTAAACATAAAAATAGGCAATTAGATAAAAATATTTTAACTTTTGCAAGGAGAAGGTGAAGAAATGAAAGATGTTATAAAGACAAAAAAAGCACCGGAGGCTTTAGGGCCATACTCTCAAGGGATTGTTAAGAATAATTTCTGTTTTGTCTCAATGGAGCTTGGAATAGATCCTAAAAGCGGAAAACTACAGGGTGAAAGCATTGAGCAGGAAACAAAAACGGCTTTAGAGAATGTAAAAAACATTTTGAAAGAGGCAGATTTTTCCCTGGATGATGTCGTAAAGGTTACGCTGTATATAACGAATTTGTCTAATTTTTCAAAGATAAATGAAGAATATGCAAAGTTTTTTAAAAAAAATCCGCCTGCAAGAGCACTTGTGGTTCAGGCTGCAATGCCGCTCGGTGCACAAATTGCAGTTGATGCCATAGCCGTTAAAGATATGGATCTCACTCAAAAAATAGATTATGCAAACAGGTAGAAAAATGAATATAGCACTTAAGATAATGGATTCTCTGCAGAGTGCACATCAGAAATCATTAAAGTTTGAAAATAGAATTTACACATTTCAAAATATTGCGGATAACATAAAAAAAGCTGCAGGTGTTTTGAGAGAAATAGGCATAGGCTATCAAGATAGGGTTGCTTTGCAGCTGCCTAAGCGCATGGAGTTTATCTATTTTCACTTTGCTAATCTATGGATCGGTGCAATAACACTACCGCTAAATCCGACTTACTCAGAGAAAGAGATTGAATATTTTCTAAGCGACTCACAAAGCAAACTATTTGTAACAACGCATAAAAATGCTAAAAGGTTAGAAAATGTTACGGATAGATTGCATATAGAAGTTTTAGAGATAGACAATCTTAATCTATCAGAGTATGAAGAAATTCAAACAAATTTTGATACAAAAGATGACGATGTTGCAATAATAGCCTACACATCAGGCACAACCGGAAGAAGCAAGGGGGCAATGATTACGCATTCGAACCTCATAAACAATATGGAAGCGCTGAGAAAATTGTGGCGTTTCAGTGAGCATGACAAGCTGTTGCATACACTGCCCATCTTCCATGTTCATGGACTTGTTGTTGCACTTCAGGGTGCATTTAATGCCAAAAGTGATATAGTGATGCATGAAAAATTCGACGCAAAAAGGGTTTGGAATACAATAGAAAAAGAAAAAATCACTATGTTTATGGGTGTCCCAACGCTATATCAACGCCTTGTAGATGAGTATAACAACCTTGAAAAAAAACCGGATATATCCTCTATGCGCGTGTTTATTTCAGGCTCAGCACCTTTGCCTGATACCTTATTTAAACGCTTTTTCGAAATAACGGGGCATAGAATACTCGAACGCTACGGCATGAGTGAAGCAGGAATGATAGCATCAAATCCATACGATGAAGACAAGCGTATACCAAAGAGTGTCGGTTACGCACTTGAGGGTTGTACAATAAAAATTGTAAAAGACAAAAAAGAGACAAAACCATTTGAAATTGGAGAGGTTTACATAAAGGGCAACAATGTTTTTAAAGGCTATTGGCAGATGCCTGAAAAAACGAGAGAATCCTTTGAGGATGGGTGGTTTAAAACAGGGGATTTGGGTTATTTTGATGAAAGCGGCAGGCTGTTTCTTGCAGGAAGAGCAAAAGAACTTATTATTACGGGTGGGCTCAACGTTTATCCCAAAGAGGTCGAGTATGTTTTGGAAGAAAATAGATATATCAAGGAATCTGCGGTATTTGGTGTAAAAGATACAGAATTCGGAGAGCGTGTTGAAGCCGTTGTGGTTTTGAATAATAAAGACTCAATACAACCGAATGATATTATAGATTTTTGCAGGAAAAATTTATCACACTATAAATGCCCAAAAAGGGTTCATATAGTTGATGAAATACCAAAAAATACTATGGGAAAGATTCAAAAAAATATTTTATCAAGAAGGTTTGCCAACTAAATGAAAATATATCCAGAATGTTATAACTGTTTTATTACGCAGGCAATAAGGACTTCGAGAATCCATACGAATGATAATAATAAGGTATTGGAAGTGGTTCAAAGTGTTGTCAGAATACTGACAAATATAAACCATCAACTGCCGCCTCCTGTAATAAGTGAGAATGTTTATAAAACCATAAGAACAGTTTTGGGTATTGACGACCCATACAAAGAGATAAAGAAAAAGTACAACGACATAGCTATGAATTATGAACACTTTGCAAGGGTTAGGATAAAGGCTTCAAAAGACCCTATTTTTTGTGCCCTAAAACTTTCCCTGGCAGGCAACATTATAGATTTTGGCGGTGAGATGGATACGTTTAGTGTTGAAGAAACAATAAATGATACTATACATAACGGTTTCTATAAAAACGATACGGATTTGTTTAAGTATGATTTGAAAAATGCTGGGAGTCTTATTTTAATAGCTGATAACTCTGGTGAAATTGTTTTTGATAAAATACTAATCGAAACAATAAAAAATTTATATCCCACGCTTGAAACATATGTTTTTGTAAGGGGCGGTGCAATTATAAACGATGCACTCCTTGAAGATGCAATATACGTAGGTTTGGATAAAATTGCAAAGATAATCAGTGCACCAAGAGCAATACCGGGTTTTTGGCCCAAATACTGTAATGCTGAATGCAAAAAAGTATGGGAAAAAGCAGACATAGTTATATCCAAAGGACAGGGAAATTTTGAAACCCTCTCAGAGATAGGCGACAAAAGGGTATATTTTCTATTTATAGTAAAGTGCAGGGTTGTTGCGAGTTTTCTAAAATTAAAGAAATTTTCCAAAATCTTTATGAAGAATATTTTTTAAATTAAATGGGTAAAACAGCAGGAGTAGATGAGGCGGGAAGAGGTCCGTGGGCTGGACCCGTCGTTGCGGCTTGTGTTATTTTGGATAAAGATGTTCCGAATATAGATGAAATAAAAGATTCAAAGGTGCTTTCCCCTAAAAAACGCCAGGAATTGTATGAGATTATAAAAGAACACTCAATATATGGCATAGGCATCGCTTCCAATAAAGAAATAGATAAAATTGGTATCGTTAAAGCAACTGAGCTTGCCATAAAAAGAGCACTTAAACACATGAGAGAAAAACCCACCTTTTTATTGATTGATGGAAGAGATAGATTCGAACTGCCTGTTAAATATAAATCTATTATTGATGGCGATGCGAAAGTGCAATCCATATCTGCTGCTTCAATTTTGGCAAAGGTCTGGCGCGATAAGTATATGGAGTTGGTAGCGGATATATATCCTCAATACGGATTTGAAAAACACAAAGGTTACGGCACAAAGTTACACATCGAAATGTTAAAAAGATACGGTACCTGTGAAATGCACAGATTTAGTTTTAAACCGATTAAAAAAATTGTGGAACAAAAAAACCAAAAACCTCGATTAATGCTTCATGCCTGCTGTGCACCGTGTGCCACAAGTGTAATAGAAAAACTAAAAGAAAGATATGAGATTGAGGTATTTTTCTTCAACCCAAACATACATCCTAAAAAAGAGTATGAAATCAGACTTAATGAGATAAAAAAGTTGTGCGATTTTCATAAGATTAAATTGCACATAGGTAAATATAATACAAAAAGATGGTTTAATATAACAAAAAACTACAAATATGAAGTAGAGGGCGGGAAAAGATGTTTTATCTGCTATGGTTTGAGAATGTTTGAAACAGCAAAACTGGCATCGCAAAAAGGCTTTCAATATTTTACCACAACACTTTCAGTCAGCCCTTTAAAAAAGTATGACAAAATAAAACGGATAGGAGAAACTTTGTCGAGCCGGTTCAATATTAAATTTGAAAATACGGATTTTAAGAAAAAAGACGGATTTAAACGCTCTGTGGAATTATCAAAACATTTTGGTTTCTATAGGCAGAATTATTGCGGATGCGTTTATTCTATGAGAGATTCTTTAAAAAAGGATGGTTAGAATGGAAAAAGAAAATATCGAGGAGTTGATAAAAAAGTACAATTTTAAACTTGAAGAAACGCATATATCCTGGGTTTTGATAGGAAAAAATACGGTATATAAAATTAAAAAACCGGTTGATTTTGGCTTTTTGGATTACTCGAATCTTGATAAAAGGTTGGAATTTTGCCAAAAGGAGATTGAGCTAAATAGCAGGCTTGCGAAGAATATATATCTTGGCGTGTCAAAGATAGTCAAAACGCAAGGCGGTATCGATATTGATAGAGATGGAGAAATAGTGGATTATGCCGTAAAAATGAAAAAAATACCGCAAGATAAAATGATGGATGTTTTGATACAACAAAACGGTGTAGAAAAAAAACACATAGAATCTCTCGCAAAAATTGTGGCAAATTTTCACAGAGCGGCAAAAACCGATAATTATATTACAAATTTCGGATCTATTGAATTAAATAGACGCAATACGGATGAGAATTTTGAACAAACAAAGGGTGCAATCGGTGACTATATTACACAATATCAATACGACTCAATAAAGAAATATACAGATAATTTTTACAAAAACAACAAAGCGTTGTTTGAAAAAAGGATAAATGACAAAAAAATAAGGGATTGCCATGGTGATATGTATTCGCGCAATATATGCATAGTTTCAGAAAATGAAATATACATATATGACTGCATAGAATTTAATGAACGATTTAGATATTCAGATGTGGCAAGTGATGTTGCATTTTTGCTGATGGATCTGGAAAACTACGGCAAATACGAACTATCTGATATGTTTTTGAACTACTACATAAAATTTTCAGGCGATAAGGATATACTTGATATTATAAACTTTTACAAAATATACAGGGCATATGTCAGGGGAAAGATAGCCTTTTTTCAACAGAATATACATCAGGCAAACAACTATTTTGATTTGGCTTTTGGCTATTTACCCGATAACTACAAACCGAAACTGATTGTTATGTGCGGATTGACAGGTTCAGGCAAAAGTTACAGAGCAAAACAGATTTCAGAAAAAATACAGGCCATCGTTATAAATT
>CAZFWO010000082.1:3630-6200 GCA_964522785.1 uncultured Desulfurellales bacterium | reverse complement strand
CCGATATCTACAACATTAACCTCAGCGCCTGCATATCTTGCCAAAACATTGACAGCAGCTCCCCCAGAAAGCATATTTAGAACCATCTGCGGAGTAACCTCTTTTGGAAAAGCTGAAACACCCTCATCTGCAACGCCGTGGTCTGCTGCAAATGTAAATATCGCCTTTTTACCCATCTTGGGCTTGTCAGTTCCCATAATCAGGCAGTATTGCTTTGCTATTTCTTCAAGATATCCAAGACTCCCCTGCGGTTTTGTGAGATTGTCAAGATGTTTTTGAATATCGGGCTCAATTGCCCTATTGACCGGCTTAATGTAGGTTTGCGTTGCTTCAAGTAGCGCCATTTCGAACTCCACTCCTTTTTTTGAGTTGCATTATAATCAAAATTACTAACTAACTCTACTAAAAAAATGAGGAATTCATCCTTTATTTGCTCATTAAGCATACTAAGCACTTTTTGTGTAATGTATTCTTCGGCTGCGTTTAGGTCAAATTCATATATTTCAAAACTATCAATTTGGCGATATTATAATAATTGTAATAATCTAAATGTCTTTTATAAAGTTTTTAATACTGCTGGTTGTCTTAAATTTGTTATAAGCTTTTGATTTTATTTCAAGATACTGCTCTTCTTTAATACCTATTGCATCTAAACTTTCTATCAAGGCTTCAAAATCACCACCTTCATCTGCTATTATGGCAGATAACACATTTGCAAGCTTACCCTTGTTGTACAAAATAGTATCCCGTGCAAGCTGGCTTGCGTTTATTCTTAGCAAGACCTCATTTTTGGGTTTTTTAAAAATAACATCGGCTAAAGACATAACGCCTATAAAAAATATTTCATCAGATTTCTTGTATCCAAACAGATCCTCAGCTACACCTCTTAAAATTTCACCTCTAATGAAGGCTTTTTTTAGAATATCTTCGCTATTTTTGGATGTTTTATTTACAAAATAGTATATCAGCCAAACTTTAAGCCTATTATATCCTATGGTAATTATTGCCTGCTGTATTGAAGAAATAAAAGAAGATGTTGAATAGATAGCAGAATTTACAAAATCAAGAAACTGCAGGGCTATATCGTCATCAACCAAATAAAAGGCTTTTTCAACCTCGTCTATATTTTCATCACTGTTTATTAGGTTTAGCAGTTTAAATATATTGTCCGTTAAAGTATCATCTTTTTTGATTTTTTTGGGTTCTTCTTCTTTTGCTTTGAAAGATATGGGCGCTTCAAAATATGAGCCCATAAAATAGCTAAAGCCAATTTGTTTAAAGAAAGTAAAATCCTCCTCACTATGTATATTTACAGCGATTAAATGTTTGAAAATCTTTCTTAAGTTTTTGACTTTATTTTTGATTGCCTCTCTACCAATCGCAGAGGCATCTATTTTCAAAAAGGATATTCTTTCTGCGATTGGAGCAAATTTACGATAACTGCCAGACTGTGTTAGGCTATCAAGTGCAAATCTGTAACCCTGTCTTTGCAGAGCTGAAATGCGTTTTATAAATTCTTCAGAAACAGTAGAAGCTTCATCTATCTCTATTATAAATTTATCTTTATTAATAAGTTTTATTATATCGCTTAAAATCAATCTATCGTTCATATTGATAAGCCCTATGTGTTTATTAAGCAGAGTGTCTATATCCATCTTCTGCAACAGGTTCATTATAGATTTTACATAATTTACCATATCTGTTGAGGGTTTAATGTAGGAGCCTTGCTTGTCTTGGAATAGTATTTCATAGGCAAAAATCTTTTGATTTATATCAACAACAGCCTGTCTTTTGACAGAGAAAACTGATTTTGATTTTTCATCAAATACAGTGATAGCTTTTTTTGCACTCTCTTGCAGCTCTTTGGCTTGAGATTCTGCAATATTTTTACCTTTAAGCTGCTGTTTTTGTAATATTTCAATGAATTTATCCTCAGGTAGAGGTTTATAAAACAGATAACCCTGGAAATAGTCACATCCGTAGGATTCTAAAAGCTCAAATTGCTCACTTGTTTCTATTCCTTCTGCTGTCACTTTCATGTTAAGTTCTTTTGCAAGGAAGATAATTGATTTTACGATACTTTGTGTGTTTTTATTGTTAAGTATCTTTTTTACAAATGAGATATCTATTTTTACTATTTTAAAAGGAAGTTCTGAAAGGTATGAAAGAGAGGAATAGCCCGTTCCAAAATCATCTATGGCAAAATCAATTCCTTCTATCTCTAATTCTTCCATAAGGGTTTTTATATCTGCAAAGTTATTGATTACGCTTCTTTCAACTATCTCTATCTTAATTAAATTATTTTTTATATTGTAGTAGTTGATTCTTGATAAAATATTGTCACTTAATCTTCTTTGTGCGAGACTCTTTTCTGATAGATTAATTGATATAGGAACAGGATTGATTTTTATAAGCTCAAATTTTCTCAACGTATTCAACGCTTTATCAAATACAAAATTTTCAACATCAACAATTAAAGGGGTTGTCTCTAAAAATCCGATAAAATCATTCGGCGGTATGAGTTTGCTATTCTTTTCCCAGCGAACCAAGCTCTCAGCCCCTGCGATATT
>CAZFWO010000082.1:0-3530 GCA_964522785.1 uncultured Desulfurellales bacterium | reverse complement strand
TTTTAGTGTTTTTTCCATCTGATTTGCGAAAAAACCACTCTTTTCCAATTCAAGCTTATTACCCATAACTATATAGCTGTTTATTTCTTTATCCTTTTGAAAAGAGGTTATTCTAATTCTTAAGTTGATTATTTTTCCGTCTTTTTCTTTAAATTTAAAGGTACTTGATATGGAATCGCTCTGCTTTAAAATATTTAAAAATTTATCAATATCTTCATTTTCGTTTGTTTCTTTTAAAATATTCAAAAAATTCTTTCCGAGAATATTTTGACCAAGTGGTGATTCCGGTTTTCCACTTATATATGTAACATTGAAATCTTTATCTGTAATAACAAGAAAATCAAAGCTTCTATCTATTGATTTTAAGAGCATTTCAGAAAATAGCTGTTTTTCGAATTTGTTTAGCACAGATTCAAACTCTTGAGTCAGTATTTTTAAAAGATTGTAAATCTCAGCGTTGAAAAAATTAATTTTATTTGAGATTAAAACTAAAACAGCAATTGTTTTTGAGTTTTGTTTTATGGGGAGAAAGCAGCACGATGCAAAATCTGTATATCCTTTGAAGTAGCCATTACTTTGTTTAGATACATCATTTTCTATGTAAATATACCCTTTTTCAAAAGATTTCTTAAATGTGATTAGTTCTTTGGGATTATTTTTGATAAAATTTTCAAGAGTTTCAAAAAAACCGCTGTTTTTATTATTTTTTACGCTTTTATTGGTTATCTCAAATAAATTATTATCGTATTTCAGTATAAAGGCAGCTTCAAAGTCGTCACTCTGAGTAAAAATATTAACGGCGCTTTTAAAAAAAACTGTCTTATCTTTGCTTGTTGCTGCCAGTTGTGTAAAATTATAAAGTAGGTTGTACATATCTGAGTTTAGTTTTAAGGCTTGCTCTTTCTCTACAAGTTTTGTTATATCTTTTGATAGGTCTATGAAATACAAGTTTTCGCCATTTTTAATTGGCGTTATAGTCGTCTCTAAATAGAATAGATATCCGTTTTTGTCTTTATTGATAAATCTATTTGAAAATTCCTTGCCATTTGTTATCGTATCCCAAAGTTCTTTGTAGAACTCATCGGAGTGAAGACCGGATTTGAATATATTCGGATTTTTACCTATAAGTTCAGATAGATTGTATTTTGAAATTTCTCTAACAGCATTGTTGGCATAAATTATATTTGCGTCCTTGTCAGTTATGATAACCCACTCGTGAGATGTTTCTAAAGCTTTGCTAAAAAGCAGCATATTTTGTTTGGATTCTAATTTTTCTAAGGCGTCTGATAAATTAAGTTGAATCTCTTCTATAAGTTTTATGTTGTTTTCATTAAAAGAATTTTTTAGTTTATCAATAATGAGAAGTATATACTCAATCTGATTATTCTTTAAAATAGGTACAGCACAAGCTGAATTTATGCCTGCTTTGCGCTGAATCTCATGCCAGTGAGACATATCCTGATTATCTAAGACATCATTTACAAAGGACATTTTTCTGCTATTGTATGCCTTTGATACAACTCCTATGCCGTATGGCGTATTTGTATCTACACCAATTTTTGTTAAAAGGAGGTTTTTTTTGAAATCTTCATCTTTAGATTTAATGTATTGAGGTAAAAAAAGCTTTGATTTCTTATCTATTATGCCTATTGCAGCAAGCGAATAGCCTGCATCATCAACCAAACTTATGCATACATTTTTAAAAATTTCCTCTTTGCTTTCAGTATTTAGCACAATTTTTTCTATATTATAGAGCGTGTGAAAGAGTTTTTCATAAGTTTTTTCTTTTGTTTTGTCTATTACTATGACAATACCCGAGTTTCTTCCTCTGTACTTAATAGTATATGAAAAAGCTGCAATAGGAATAGTAGCACCCGATTTTGATTTAAAATAATTGGATATGTGTTCATTTGCGAATCTTTCGCCCCTTATGCGTTTTTCTATGATTGACTTCACAGCGTCTTTGCTATCTAAAAGGAGCTCAAGAAAGCTTTTGTGCAGTATTTCATCTTCGCTATATCCTAATATTTCGCAGAATCGTCTGTTTGCATAGACTATCTTGCCTTCTTCTTGATATATAAAGGCACCAAAAACAGTAGAATTGTTCAGCATTTCAAAAAGTTGATTGTTCATTGAGCCTCTCCTTGTACTAAATGTATTAATATACAGTATATAGCTACATACTTTACATTATCCCTTTTGTCAATATGGAAACCTTATTTCCTTAATTTACTCCTTTTTGGGTTTTTGCTCTTTTTTTATATATAGTGGTATTCCGCTTAGCATGAATATTACATTATCTGCCAAATTTACTATTTTCTGGTTTGTTTTGCCCAACATATCGGCATATTGTCTTGATAGCTTGTTATCTGGTATTATGCCCATACCCACCTCATTAGAAACAATAATTGTATTGCATGACGGATTTTTCAAGGCTTCAATAAATTTTTCAATCTCATCAAGCTTATTGTAATATATGAGGTTGTTAATCCAGACAGTTATGCAGTCAATTACACAGACATTGCCCTCTGCATGCGTTAGGACTTCTGCTAATTTTATAGGTTCTTCAATGGTTTCAAATTCCAAACCCCTCTCAATTCGATGATTTTCTATCCGTTTTCTCATTTCATCATCAAAAGCAACCGCTGTTGCTATAAATATACGCGGTTTTTCATACTGCATAGCCAATTTCACGGCATATGAGCTCTTTCCGCTTTTTATACCGCCCGTTATGAATGTAACATCTTTCATACAACTTAGAAATACCACACTGTAAACATCTTTGCAAAGATTTTTATATTGACTATGGAAATATTTTTTTATATATCAAAGATAGGTTCGGGAAGATAGAGTTCATTTTTTAATGTCGATTTTTTGGTGTAGGGGAAGACCGGTGCAAATCCGGCGCTGTCCCGCAACTGTAAGGCTGACGAAATTTTTTAATTAAGCCACTGTCTTGCACTCAGTCTTTTAAAAGATTGAGTGCAAGATGGGAAGGCAAAAAGAGTAGGATGAAGCCAAGCCAGGATACCCTTACCAAAAACCTCTCGACACTAACCTTACGAGGATAAGGAGGTGTGCAATGGCGTATTTTTCCATTTATACTCATAATACCTCTTAATAATTAACTAACAGATTTTATGGATTTTTATGCAATCAAACCAATTAAAAAAAGAGGTGTTTATGATGAAAAAGTTGTTTTTCTCTGCATTTTTTCTATTGATTATGCCGATTTTTGCCTATTCACAGGATAGCACAATAGTTGTAACGGCAACAAGAAATGCTGTAAAGGTTGCCAAAACGCCATCAAAGGTAAATATCATAACGGCAAAGCAGCTCAAAGATAAAGGTATTATTTATGTAAAAGATGCATTAAAAGATATACCGGGCATTGCAATTTCGTCAAACGGTGCATTTGGCGGGCAAACAAGCACTTTTGTAAGAGGTTTGAGCACAAAATACACGAAAGTTCTTGTAGATGGTATTGATGTATCAGATCCATCAGCTATTGGCGCAATGTTTGATTTCGC
>CAZFWO010000081.1:0-6299 GCA_964522785.1 uncultured Desulfurellales bacterium | reverse complement strand
ATATTTCACCCTCATCAACATCAAAGCTCATGCCACTTAAGGCCTGAACCCTTTTATAAAACTTAGTTAAACCATCAACCTCTATTGCCTTCATTTCTTTCCCCTCAGGAAAACTAACTTGCTTGTAGTTTTTACTTTGCCATTTTTGTCTATATAAAACCTGCCACCATACGGGTCTTCAGGAACATGTTTCAAGATACCCGACTTAATAAGCTCATCAATGGATTTCGGCAGAATACCAAAACGCTTTTTATACTTCTCAATGGCAACTTCTATTTCATGTATCTCCTCAAGCGCCTGTAGCCTTATTTCATACTGCTTTTTTATCTGCTTATTGTGAGTTATTTTTATCATATATTTAAGGTATTGTATGCCAAGTTCGGTTTCTCCGCCCTCATATAAATACCGTGCCGCCAGTGATGTAAATAAAGATGAGTGACTGATATCGGCTGCCATTTTATAGTAATAGGCCGCCTTTTGGTAATCTTTCAAAAAATAGGCATAATTAAAGCCCAAAAAGAACGGAATTTTAAAATCCCATTTGCGGTATTTCAAAACATACTCAAGCAAACGGTTTACAACCCTTACCTTCCCGATATCCCATGTAAATGCAGCCTGCGCAAAATAGTAGGCATCCTCATTGTATGGATTTAAAAGTATTGCCGTTTTTATGGTTTGATACAAATTGTAGTATTCAATCCTGTTAAATAACCTTTCCCTAACGTAATCTGCCTTACCTCCATAGTATATAATGCTCTTAAAGGCCAGATAATCACCCACTATCCATCTAAACTCACCAAGCGATGCCCTGTATATCTTTCCATGGGGTGTATAGCCAAGCTTTTGAAATAGAGGCCTTTTCTGCATATCCTTTTTGAGCATAGGTATAATAAAAATAAGAGCTACCATTAGCAAAACAACAAAACCGTACAATTTCCCTTTTTTCATGTTAAATCTCTTCGGTTAAAGAACATCAAAGCCAAAGATAATACCAAGGCCGTGTAAACAACGAAATAAACAAGCGTAATCACAATAGATGATGAATTTATAGGTAAATCATATGTGGCGTTGACCGTAAAGTCAAAAGCGTTAAAGTTTGGAACTATGTAGTATATTGCCTTAACAATAGCCTTAAAAAATCCAGGGTACTGACTTGAATTCTTCATGATATAGTCAAAAATGCCCTGAGAGGCATTTCCTGCAAAATAAACGGCAATAGTTGAAAAGATTGGTAAAAAGAACGATGTGGCAAACGATGAAAACAGAAAGGCAAAAGACGCAAGCATGATATACTTCAAAAGCTGCATAAAAAAGGCCAAAGCAATACTACCCCATAAAATAGGCAGTTGAGATTTATACATGGATGCCGATATAGTTATGGCAAAGTAGGACAGTATGAAATCGAGAGTAGTTATAACAACGAGTAAAATAACCACAGCTGCAAATTTACTCAGTACATACTGGGTTCTTGTTATGGGATAACTCAAAATGGTATATGTATATCGCCTTTCTATATCGCGCCAGATAGTCATTGTGCCGCCAAAAATTGAAAATAGCAAAAGGATGAACGAATTGAGGCTCAACGACATGGTGATGGAAATCTCCTGTAATTGTCTCATGGAAAGAGAACTAAAGACAGGCACAAAACCAAACAAAAGAATCAGAGCAAAAATACCTAAAATACCCCTATCAAAAATGAGATACTTCACAGTTTTGCTAATCAAAGCACCTTTCATTTAGTATACCTCGGTTAAGCTTCTCTGATATTTTAATACACAATTTTCGGTTAGCAAGCTATTAAATTAATTCAACAACGAATCTATTAATCCCTTTACTAAAATGGTGTATCCACAAGACCTATTGAAGTAATTTGACACTTTTAGTATTTGATTCCCCACGATCCTGTTAACTTTTAAAAGGCAAAATAATTTAAACCATTAATATAACATTATATACAAAACTCAAGTTCAAGGGAATCTCTTCTCATTAGTATGTAAAGCTATAAAGGTAGACAAAATTGTATAGCAAACTATTATAAAAAGTAGATAAAATCCAATATGTAACCCCTCTTTGGGCCTGTTCAGAAGAGGCATAAAAATAAAAACAAATGCCGTGTAGTCAGGAAACGATAAAAAAGACTTAAAATTCCTATCAAACCACCATTTTTTGTATTTATTGAAAGCTTTAAACAAAATAAAATTTGAGTTTGTATTCCTATTTGCAATTGCAAAATTAGCGACATAACTGATATAACTTTCGGCTATATGCATAAAAACCATCCCAAGAACCATGTAAGTAAAAAGCAAACCTTTAGAAAAAGCGAGAGCACACAGAATTAAAATATCCCCAACTAAATCTGAAATATGGTCAAGATATCTGCCAAAAGTAGAAGCTTGGTTTGTTAAGCGTGCAACAGAACCATCAACACAATCAAGCAGATATGCTAAGTAATAAAAAATGGCTCCAAAAATCAGACATCTATAACTGCCGCAGACAAAAAAACTGGCAGCAAATACCCTAAATACAAGAGCAGTTAAAGTTATCTGATTAGGTGTCAGAATTTTATAATTACTAAAAAAAACAATTAATCTTTTAGCGATGGGTAAAACAAATACGGACGCATACCATGTTTTTAAGACCAATGTTTTTTCCGCATCATTTATTGATATTTTATCTGACTTCAAAGACACCGCCTGTTATATCCTGAGCAAGAACATTCAAAATTTCTTCTGCCACTTTTTCGGGTTTCAGTAATGTATTAGGGTCTTCTTTCCCAAAATTCCTAAACCTTAAGGGTGTAGCTACTCTGCTTGGGCTTACTACATTCACCTTTATATTAAATTGAGCGACTTCTTCAGATAATGCCTGAGCAAAGTTCACCAAAGCGGCCTTTGAACTTGAATATGCGGCATATCCAGCTCTTCCTCTTGTATACGAACTTGAACCAACAAAAACTATACTGCCATAGCCCTGTTTTTTAAACAAAGGTAATATGGCTTTTGCTACCAAAAAACTTCCTTTAATATTCACACTATAAATGTAATCCCACTCATCTTCGTCCATAAACTCCACATCTCTCCTGATTAAATCGCCTGCACAATTAACCACAGCATCTATCTTATCATATTCTTTGTTGATATTATTAAAAGCACGAGTTACTGATTCAAGTGACCTAACATCTAGTTTGATTTTTGTTCTTCTTGACAGGGCAACAGGATACGCCCCTATTTTTTTCAATTTATCAACAACACTCAATCCAATACCGCTTGTTCCACCTATAACTACGATAACCTTGCCTTTTAATGCCTCTGCATAACTCCTTTTTTCTGCTTGCTGCGTTTTTAACTGGAACAATTTATCTGCTATATGCAAGTCTATCGGATATGTGATTTTTATATTTTGCTCATCACCATCAACAACATAAACAGGATGATTTAACCTCAAAACAAGTCGGCAGTCATCTGAAGCATTTTCTACTCCATCTTTTAACGCCTGTTTATGGGCATTTAAAATAAGCCTATACTCAAAGGCTTGCGGCGTTTGTCCTCTTCTTAAAAAATTTCTGTCTGGGATTTCTTTAATAAAATTATTTTTGTCAACTTTAATAATGGTATCAGCTGAGGGAATTGCGGTATCAACGGCCTTATATTTCACAACAGCCCTACACAAATCATCTATTATTTTATGTGTGACAAACGGTCTAACCGCATCATGAATAAGCACATAATCTGTATTCTCAGGACAACACATTAGCCCGATGAAAGAGGATTCCTGTCTGGTTTTCCCACCTGCAACTACTTTTATAACCTTTTTAAGACGGTATTGTCTGGCATATTCCCAAACAAGCTCCACCTTGTCCTTATTTGTAACAACAATAACATTGTCTATGTATTTATTCTCTTCAAACACTTTAAGCGTATGAACAATAACAGGTAAACCGGCGAGTTTAGTAAATTGTTTTGGCTGATTATCAATAAAGCGTTTACCTATACCAGTAGCAAGGATAATAGAACTAACTTTCAAAACTTTCCCTCTTTATTTTATTAATAGCAGATTTAACTGCATTAAAAATTTCATCAACAGTTGTTGCTTCAATACAGGGCTTCGGTATTTTTTTGGTGAAACAAATATCTCCACAGCCGGAACATCCAAGCTCATGCTTTATTATAGTGCATTTTTCTGTAATAGGTGCAAAATATTTTGGATTTCCAGGTCCAAAATATGCAATAATATAGATATCCGTTAATGACGCTAAATGCATTGTCCCTGTATCAGGTGTAATTAGTAAGTCAGAGTGCTTAAGAATAAAAATCAAATCGTTGATACCTGTTTTGCCTACAAAATTCAATATATTTTTCGGGAATTTCTTCTCTAAATTTGAAGCTAAAAAAGAGTCCTCTTTTGTGCCTATTAAAATTATTCTATAATCAGTTAAGTTTCCAGTTAATTCTCTAATTAATAACTCTATCTTATTATCTGGCAATTTCCTTGCTGTATCTCCAGCACTTAAATTGATGACAATATTTTTAGTAGCCAGGACTCTTTTTACATGGTCGGACAATTCCTTAGGATTATAATACAGTTCAGCCTTTTCAACATTATTTATACCTAACGGTAATAAACAATTAGCACTTTGTTTAAAACAATGTATAAATTCATTCCTTTTTATAATAACGGGATTATCAACATGTTTTTTTAACAATCTGGATAAGAACAGGCTTTCATTTATTGTAGCTATTACACTTTTGCTTCTTAAAAGCAGAGCAAAGAGAGTCCAAATGCTAATAGGTATTGGTTGAATTACTATGTCAAAATATTCTTTCCTTAATTTTAAGGCAGTTTTTATCATATTAATAAAATGAGAAAGGCCTGGGATAATTCCTCCATGCATATCCCAAATATCTTCCCAAACTATAATTTTGTCCAAAAGATTTGGGTATAGTTTATTTTGCGTTTTGACTAACTCTGCATTCATCGGCGAACATAATAATTGAATTTCTGCATCAGGATATGCTTTTCTTAAAGCAACGATAGATGAGAAAGTAAGAACCATATCTCCAAATCTATCCAGACGCATGAATAGGATTTTATTTATTCTTTTTTTGGAAGTTTTTTCTCTAAATTTTCTACTTGTTAAGAATGGGAATAAAACAGTGTAAACTAATATTATTTTAACATTTATTATAAATTTACGAATAAGTGTACGATAAAAGATTTTCTTTGCTAACTTTTTGCGTTCTATCTCATTTATATTTTCTTTGAAAAAATATATACTTCTAGGGAAGTATAAGACATTAGCAAAAGACAGTTTTATAGATAAGTATATTTTCAACTCCACATTGTTAAACTCTTTGTGGTTATATAGAAAGCACATTTTATCCCTTTTATGTGAATGTATAAAATAAGCTAAAGAAAAAAGATTATCAAACATTAACAAATCATCAAATGGATTATCATTTTTAGATGTTTTAGAATTTTTTGATTTTAATGTAACCCCAATAACTTTGTTATATTTCTCTTTTAAGAAACGTATTATAGGGTAAAATTGTTCGTTAAGATTTTCATGCCAAGAGCATAGAACATAAACTATTTTATTGTTCATAATAACTTTACTAATTGTACACAAATCTTTTTCTATCATCCATACAACCCCCATCATCAGATGATGAAAATACTGTTCTAAAAAACACGACAATACCCAATTTATCATAAACATTTTAAGTGTTTTTAAAATTACGCCTTTGTTTCATACCATAAAATAAAGCGATTAGAAAAATATAGGTAGTTATAATATCTCTGCCTCCAAACATAGAATCTACTAAAGAAAACACAAAAAGCGCTAAAACTGTTATTGTCCCAGATAATGATGATGCAAGAGTAGAATAATCAACTAATGTATCAATATTTACCCAAAAAACTTTTAGCAAGCCAAACAAAAAGAAAAAGTAGATACCAAACCCTATAATACCTTGATTGCTTAAAAAATCTATTATGGTATTATGAAAATGCTTATGTCGTAATAATACTTTATTAACTTTAAAGTTTTTAACATCATTAATCAGACGATTCTTAATTTTTTTACATCCTAAACCAAATAAAGGATGCTCAAGAAAAATTTTCGTACCATATTTCCACATTTCTAACCTTGTTCCCACTGAACCCAAACGCATTCGAGCAGTATCGTTAGATTTAAAATAATTAATAATTTCAACAATCCCTTCATCTATTCTTTTATCGGTATGTATTTTACTAACACGCTTAAGATAAATATGTATGATAGGTACTAAAAGTAAAATGAT
>CAZFWO010000080.1:0-6321 GCA_964522785.1 uncultured Desulfurellales bacterium | reverse complement strand
GTTACCATAAAGAAAATAACAGCAGGCTTGTGAAAAATAGACTCAAACAGTTGAGCCTAAGCACCTCTTTTCTTGGATAAAGTCTTTAAGAAAATAAAAGTTTTTTACGAAAAGAGGTGCTTAGGTCTATTCGTTTTAAGAGCTTGATAAGAAACTATACACTGGGCAGTGGTCTCATAATGCTAAATGGTATAGACAAATTGCTTTCTTTTTGTTAACGTATGCGTTGTGGATACTATTGAGAAAGATGAAGAATTTTATAATTTTATATCTAAAAACAAGCCGATAATCATCTTGTTTTCTACGCACGACTGCGCAACATGCCCTCAAGTTGAAAAAAGGATTACAGAAAATTTCTCAGATATTGACAAAAGAAAGATATATTTGGATGATATGCTTGCATTGAGGGGTTCTTTGAGTATATTCAATACGCCCGTTGTTTGCATATATGTCGAATCCAAAAAATTTGCAAGATTTATTCGCATATTTTCCATAAGCAAAATAAAGACAAACAGACTATTGGAGTTTATATAATGTATATACACGAAAGAATCTATGAAAAAGCTATTGGTAAAGCCAAAAACATGACAATAACGGATGTTCGCATCGGACTTGGATATACCATAGTTGAGCTGGACGAAAAACTGTGCGGTTTGTCATACTCCTTCACCAAAGAGCTAAACAACCCAACCTGTACAGCTCTGGAAGACGCTGGAAATTTAACAGGGAAAAAAGCTGAATATCTAATAAAAAAAATATTTTCATACGATTTGTTAGATTCAGCACTTGCCATAGCCTGCTCCAATGCTATCTTAAACAATCCCGGAATTTCCGATAACTACGACATACTGAATCTGATAGATAAAAATAGTTCGGTTGTTATGGTTGGATATTTTGCGCCGCTTATTCCAATAATAAAGAAAAAAACCAAGAAATTTACGGTATGCGAGCGTGATTCAAGAAGAAATTCTCAACCAGACTATGCGGAATATTTTGAACTTAAAAAGTGTGATATCGCTATAATCTCAGCAACAACGCTGATTAACAAAACAATAGACAATCTTCTGGATATAACAAAAGCAAAAGTCGTTGCAATATTGGGTCCCTCGTGCACTATGGATAGAGAAATATTTGAAAATACAAAGGCAACACACCTGTGCGGGTCATTCGTTACGGATAAAGAGAAAGCAAAAGAGATAATAAGTCAGGGCGGAGGCACGCAAAAATTAAAGGTTGCAACAAGAAAGGGGTGTGTTTTATGTCAATCTTAAAGGAAGCTATAGAAAGATTTAGAAAGATAGTTGAAAGCAACAACCTTTTAAATAACCCTATTAATATAAAGACAGAATATCCGAAACCGGAAGAAACCGTGGAAAAACCAATAAATAACAACCATCTCCTTCTCGAAGGCAGAGAGGTTCTTATAGAGGCAAACTTTTTCAATGCCAAAAGTCATGTTTTTACGGATGAACCCAGCAACTTTGAGGGCACAATAAAAGATGCTCTCGCTTTACCTCTCACAAGCAATAAAAACAGAGCTGTGGTGGTTGCTACCATTAATGCAGTACTGAGACATTTAGATAAGATTACCGGTACCATTCACTGCAAAGACGAAGAATCAAAGGAGTGCGCCTATGAGATGGCTGAGAGGCTTTATAATAGATGGGGTGAGCACTTAACCATAGGTATAATAGGTTTGCAGCCTGATATAGCAAGAACTATGATAAAACGATTCTCCAAAGGCAATGTACAAATAACAGACTTAGATAGTGACAATATTGGAAAAGAATTTGACGGTGTTACAATATTGGACGGCAAAAAATATACAAATAGAGTCGTTGCAAACAACTTTCTGGCTCTTGTAACAGGCTCTGTTGTGGTAAATGAAACTATAGACGATATACTGGAAATAAGCAGGCAAAATAATAAGAACAGAATTGTTATATTTTTCGGAACAACAATAGCAGGCGTGGACAAACTCATGAATCTACGAAGAATGTGTTTTAAATCCCACTAAAGGAGAAATGCCATGAACAAGGATTGTTTGAGTCTTAAAGATTTATCGAAGGATGAAATACTGTATTTGATAGATAGAGCTATTGAAATAAAAAAGAAAATCAAAAATAGGGAGAGTTATAAACCACTAAAAGATGTAATATTGGGAATGATATTTGAAAAATCCTCAACAAGAACAAGGTTATCCTTCGAATCAGGCATGAAAAGGCTTGGCGGTGATGCAATATTTTTATCATCAAGAGATATTCAGCTTGGACGGGGTGAGACAATTGAGGATAGTGCCCGCGTTATAGGCAGATATGTAGATATAGTCATGATAAGAACATTTGAACACGAAAGACTGCTGAAATACGCCCGATACTCGCCGGTACCTGTAATCAATGCACTTACAGACCTGCTGCACCCATGTCAGGTTCTATCGGATTTAGTTACAATAAAGGAGCATTTTGGGAACATAAACAACCTTAAAGTGGCATTTATCGGGGATGGAAACAACATGGCAAATTCCTGGCTGTATGCTGCAGCCATTTTGGGTTTAAACTTAAGCATCGCAACACCGATAGACCTATCAGTCAGCGGTGCCGTGCTTGATGATGCACTGAATATAAGCAAAACAACAAAATCAACAATACAGATAACAACCAACCCAAAAAAAGCCGTTGAGGGGGCAAATGTTGTCTATACGGATGTTTGGGCATCAATGGGTCAGGAGGAGCAGACAGCAAAAAAACATGAGCTTCTGAAAGCATACCAGGTAAACGATAAATTGATAGAAAATGCAGATAAAAACTATATATTTATGCACTGCCTTCCCGCTCACAGGGGGGAAGAGGTAAGCACAAGTGTTATAGACGG
Organism: uncultured Desulfurellales bacterium; assembly: GCA_964522785.1. Taxonomy (GTDB): domain Bacteria; phylum Campylobacterota_A; class Desulfurellia; order Desulfurellales; family Hippeaceae; genus S144-51. The sequence continues at coordinate 3,450 of CAZFWO010000080.1, read as the reverse complement.
TGAACATTCTGTGGTTTGGGATGAGGCTGAAAACAGAACTTACGCTCAATTATCGGTAATTATAAAATTATTGGGGAGGGATTAGTTATGTCTATAAAAAAGGTTGTTTTGGCCTACTCAGGCGGCTTGGATACATCTGTTATAGTAAAGTGGCTAATAGATAACTATAACTGCGAGGTTATAACATACACAGCTGATTTAGGACAAAACGAAGATTTGGAGCCAATCAAGGAAAAAGCATTAAAGATCGGTGCAAGCAAGGCTTATGTTGAGGATATCAAAAAAGAGTTTCTTGAAGATTATGTTATGGGGGCATTCAGATTTGGCGCAATCTATGAAAACAGGTATCCGCTTGCAACGGCTCTTGGCAGACCTCTTATTACAAAAAAGATGATTAATATAGCAATAAAAGAGGGCGCTGATGCAATAGCTCACGGCTCGACAGGTAAAGGAAATGATCAGGTTAGGTTTGATGTTTCGGCTGTTGCCTTGAAGCCTGATATTAAGGTTATTGCACCTGTAAGAGACTGGGAGTTAAAATCGAGAGATGAAGAGATAGAGTATGCAAAAAAACACAACATCGATATCCCTATAACAAAAGAAAAACCATATTCAATAGACAGAAATATTTGGGGATTATCTGTTGAAGCAGGACCATTGGAAGATTCATATTTTGAGCCTACAAAGGATGTTTTCTCATTTACCGTTGACCCTGTTGATGCACCGGATAGGCCTGAGTATGTGGAAATAGAATTTGAAGAGGCAAGGCCGGTTGCTCTCAACGGCCAGAAAATGGATATTGTTGAGCTTGTTGGCAAGGCGAATGAAATAGCAGGCAGAAACGGCGTTGGAAGAATAGATGTCGTTGAAAATAGGCTTGTTGGAATAAAATCAAGAGAAATCTACGAAGCACCCGGAGCAACACTACTGCTTGATGCAAAAAGAAGCCTGGATGAGCTTGTGCTTGATAGGGAAACGCTGCATCTAAAAGATCATCTTGCTATAAAATATGCAGAACTTGTCTATTACGGCTATTGGTTCCATGATGCAAGAGAAGCGTTGGATGCATTTGGAAAGAAACTAATGGAAAAGGCTACAGGCACAGTTAAAATGAAACTCTATAAGGGAAGCATGATAGTTGTTGGAAGAAAATCTCCGTATTCTTTATACAACAGACAGCTTGCAACTTACGATCCTTCAGATACGTTCAATCACAAATATGGAGAGGCCTTCTGTTATATTTGGGGATTGCCTTTGAAGGTTTCAGCAGCTGTAAAAAAAGGGGATTAATTTAAAATTTTTTGAGGCTCTGTTTTTTAAGGCAGAGCCTTTTTTGTTTTCTTATGCCGCATGCTGTTCTAAATGTATCAGACCATATATCAACCATCTACAAAGAGCATAATCTATTTGTTAGTGAAGATAAGAGTGTATTTTTATACCCTATCGAGCTTGAACATGAAGCGTTTTTTTTAAGGCTCACGCAAAAGGGTGAAAGACTTATTGTAAAGCTTGAAAAAGCAACAATACCAAAAATAACAAGCTCTCTCAAAGCGTTTATTTTTGATTTTTCGAATAAGCTGGCAAAAAGATTAAACGGCACAATAGTTGTCCACAATCTAAATCAAACAAAAAGAACCAACTATAATCTTTTTGAAAAATACGAGATAAAGACAGATGATATCAACAAAAATGAATGGATTAACAGCTTGTGTAAAAATAGCAAAATAAATTTAGAAATAGGTATGGGAAGCGGTGAATTTATCACAGAGGAGGCTTCAAAAAACAAAAAGGAGAGCTTTGTCGGCATTGAGATATTAAACAGTGATTTCTATATAGCGCTGAGAAGATTTGATAGTGCAAATTTAGATAATATAAAGGCTGTCTATTACGATGCCAGAGCTGTTTTAAACAGATTCAGGCCAAATAGTGTAAATAGGGTTTATCTCAATTTCCCTGAGCCGTGGTTTAAGAAAAAAAAGATAAAACACTCTATTTTGACGCCAAAAACGGCGAGAGAAATTGAGTCTCTACTTGAAGTTGGCGGTGAATTTGTGATAATGACAGACAACTATCCATTTGCCGTATCGTCTGCTTTGATTATTGAATCATCTACACACTTGAATCCTAAAAATAGAAACAGCATGGTTTTAAGCGATACATCCATAAAAACAAAATATGAGAAAAAATGGATAAATTACAAAAGGACAATATATAAGCTTGCCTATAAAAAGTGCGTTAAAACAGAAGAGCCAAAAATTGGTTTTTTAAACTTTCCATTAAAAATTCTTAAGAAAAATATGGTAAAGAATGATTATGTCTTTAAGGTACTCAATGAATATACCAACAGCAGCAATTCAAAAACTATTATTGAAATAACCGCCGGTTATAGCAAAAACCCGCAGCACATCTTTTTTGATTTATCCGATGATAATCTAATAAAACCCATTCCGCAGAGTAATTTTGTTGTAAATAGCGATCTTATATTTGCGATTGATGAGACTACTGCACAGTGATACAATAACAATATAATATACTGTTTCTTATCAACCCGTCACCTATTTTCGTGGACAAAGTTTTCAAGAAAGTAAAAGTTTTTACGAAAATGGGTGACGGGTCATATTCGTTTCAAGAGCTTGATAAGAAATTATACACTGTGCAGTAGTCTCATGACATTTCAATATTGTAGACATTATTACATTATTGTTTTAAATATATTATTCATAGGTTATTTGAAAAGCTGAATAATGTTTTTATATTAATAATGGAGTGTAATATGCTTGCAAAATCAAAAAATGTCGGGGGTTTTAAAATGAAACATCTTTTGTTGTTTTTGTTAACTTTTTTATTCTCACCAGTAGTATCTTTTGCATCCTCTGGAGCGATAGATAGCGGAGACACAGCTTGGGTTTTAATATCCGCTGCGCTTGTAATGATGATGACGCCGGCAGGGCTTGCACTGTTTTATGGGGGTATGTCAAGAAGCAAAAATATTCTAAATTCAATGGGTATGTCATTAGCAACATACAGCATAGTCAGTATTTTGTGGATAATCTACGGATACAGCATATCCTTCGGAAGCGATATTAACGGTATCATAGGAGGGCTGCAGTATCTATTCATGAATGTAAATATAAATACACCAGCAAGCGGCACGCATATTTCGATAATTGCATTTGCCGCATTTCAGTTGACGTTTGCTGCAATTACAACAGCCCTAATAAGCGGCAGTATTGTAGAGAGGGTAAAATTTTCGTCGTGGGTTATTTTTAGCATAATCTGGGTTACAATCGTTTATTCACCAGTCGCACATTGGGTTTGGGGAGGCGGCTGGCTTGCAAAAATGGGTGTTGCGGATTTTGCCGGCGGATTAGTCGTGGAAACCAACTCGGGAATTGCAGGATTGGTGTTTGCATTAATGATCGGCAAACGAAAAGGCTTTAGAAAAATTGC
>CAZFWO010000079.1:0-6596 GCA_964522785.1 uncultured Desulfurellales bacterium | reverse complement strand
CCGCAGGTTCGACTCCTGCTCGGGGCACCATTCTAAAGCCCGTTATTAAGCCAATCTGGGCATTTAGCTCTGGTTGGCTTTTTTGTTGCCTCAACTCGGGTGTCCATATAGTGTCCACGAATTACAACCTTGATAACATTAAAAAGCAACAATAAAGATAAAATTTAAGACAATTAAAATATTTCCATTTGGCAATATCGTTAAAAAAATTATGACTGTTTGGTAATGGCTTTATAAAAAATCGGCAATGTTTGTTCAGCGGTATGTTGATATATCCACATTTTGTGATTAAAGCCCTGTAAGATGTTCACATTATGTTGATATTTAGTTAATACTTGGTGCGGATCACACTCTACATTTAAAGGCTGTTATATTTTCTATGAAATATATATTTTCTGGGCTAAGAATGCCCTATAAGCGAATGAATATTATTGGTTGTATTGGTTGTTCTGTTTTCTTACATAGGCAGAATATTAGCTTTGCGAATACTTTAATCGTATTGCGATACGTAGGCAGTGTTGGCAGGTTTGTTTTACCCGTTTTCCAGATTTCTGGTCAACGGTGTTGAATTGTTTTAGTTCTCGTATCTGCTATGCGCATAATTTTTATGCTTTGTGCGAATAATTTTAGCCTTTTAATCGTTTTACGCATAATGCCGTAGCCTGCTTGTAAAAACTTGCTTCATATTTGCCCTACATTAAACGATAAAGGCTTTATTAGGCTTATTGGTTAAATAAAAGGTTGCCGTTTCGCTATAGCGTTATTTGGCGTGTTTATGGGCGTTTAAGGTGCTTTTAGCGTTGTTTAATCTTAACTTTGTAAACCGTTTTTAAAATTTCACACCTACCGCTTTTGTGCGCCGTTCCGCTGCGTGTAGCATCTGTTTTTAGACAGGACCCGTGCAGTAACTGCTAAGTATTGTATGCTTGGCACTTAACAATATGTCCTGCAAATTCCTTTTTTATCCTTAACAGGTTTTGCAGCGTTTCTTTGTCTGTATCTGCTAAATATAACATTGCAAGCTCTTTTGGTGTTAATGTAGTTAAGCCCCGCTCCTGCAGTTCCCGTTCATTTTCTTTTCTGCACACCGCAGCCCTTACGCCTTCAAAATCTACAATGATAAAGTTGCCTTCAGGTATGCCCTTGCTGATCAGCGCCGTAAGCTGTGTAAGTGATAGGTTCTTAAATGGTTTTTGTTTAGATTGCTGAGGCTGTTCTGGTCCTGCTGGTGTGTTTGTTCGTTGTGTAGGCTCCTGCTGTTGTGGCTGTTCCTGCATAGCCTTGATTATTGCTTTAACATTCTGCTCTATAAGCTTTGTTAGTTCTGGCGTTAGTTTATCTTTTGGCGCAACAAATAAACGATTGCCGTCAACTTTAAGCTCAAACCCTTTGGATTGTAATTTTTTGACTAAATCCATAAATCACTCCCCCACAAAAATAATAGCTTCATTTTTGTTTGGTGCTTTTGAGTTTGCCTCACCCTTTAAAGGTTCTGTCGCTTCTATCTGTACTGTATAATTGTCATTAGAATTTTTTTCTGTATATTCCCGTGCACCGTTGCACCAAGTGATGTTTTTGTTGTCGTAACGGGCTTTTTTTGGTGCAAGTGCGTTTTGCACTGTTTGCACTGTTTGCACCATTTTCAATATCTTTATTTACAGTTTGGTGCATTGGTGCATTTGGTGCATTTTGGGTTTGCACCGTTTTTTCGGCGTCTGTATACTGGTTTTCGTAGTTTGGTGCATTGGTGCACGAAGGATTGTATAAAAATTTTTCTATTTCCTCTGGTTTAGGTAGTGGATTCAGCTTTTTATTATCCTCAAAATCAATAAGTATGATCTTTGCTTTTTTGCCCCGACCTTCAACTTCTACATAACCGTTTGCTTTAAGTTGTCTTATTCTTCTATTTAAAGTATCCTTATTAAGCTTTGAAATATTAGCAAGTTCGCCTTTAGTAATTGCCCCGCCAGATTGTTTGATTATTCTCATAAATTCATTTAATCTTTCGTCAAACTTAAATTCAAACAATAGATTTTGCAATTCACAAACGGCTGTATAGTCGTCAAGCGTTGCTATTAGCTTGCCTTTATTGTCTTTATCCCTTTGATATTGGTGAAGGATAGCACTTGCCTTAATAAGCATAATAATCTTGTCATAATCTCGCATAAAACGGCTCTCGTCTGTTGGAAATTGTTCAGCCAATATTGACACAAACGGAATGACTACTTCCTGTGGTTTAAGTAAGCGGTCCGCTGCTCGCCAAACTGCTAATTTGTCATTATTATTTATTTCACCGTTAGCGATTTTTGCTTTCTGTTTATAAACCGCCCTTGCAAGTCGTTCGCTATGCTCTAAGTTTATCGCCACTATCCTTGTTAAAAGTTCTTGATCTATTTTTGTTTTTGTTGTTGTGCTTAAAAATACTAATCCTTTTGCGTCAATACTGTGTTCTTTGTCTTCAAGATTGCCTTGCGTATCCTTCTCAACTCCTGCAACACTCAATCTACCCTCAGATAAAGCAGTTCTGATATTCATATAACTTAAATCACTTCCGTTAAGCTCGTAAACAGTCAAAACTTTGGCATTTAAAGGCTTCCTTCGATAAAGCAAATTGTTGCTTGTGATTTTTGTATATTCTGCACTATCTGCCTTATCCATTGTTGCTAAAATCGTTTTTACCAGTTCACTTTTCCCAACGCTGCTGTTAGCGGTTACTATACAGCCAATACCTTTAGTAGAATTTGCTATTTTCCTTGTAACCGTTATTAGCTTAAGCAACCTGCGCTCCTTCTCTCTACCGATATAAACGCTGCTTGTATCTTCTATGAATTTGCCTAATAAATTTGGCTGCCTTAATAATGCCCTTGCTTTGCTTATAATTTCATTGCTAAATGTTTCTATTTCTTCTTCCTGTTCTTCTGTGCTTACATAAAAATAAGTTTTTTTAATCGTTTTAATCATATCGCCTGTAAATTTAAAACGCTTTTTAATATCCTCTAAGTAAGCGTCTCTTCTGAGTGTATCAAGCGCCTTCATTTGCTCAAAAATAGGTGTTAAGTTTTCTATTATGTCTATGGTGTCTTGTTCTGTATCTATGGCTTCAATCTGCTGTTTAATAAGCTTTTTTGTTTCTTTTTTGTTGTCATTACTACTCTTTTGTGGTATATTATTGTTGTCGTCTGTTGTTTGTTGTGCCGTTCGCTGTCCGTCATTAGCGAATGGCTTTTTTTGTTTCATTTCTTTGTCTATTTTCTCAATTAATTTCATAGTTTCACTCATAAATTATTTAACTCCTTCACTGTGGTTTTAAAATCTGCTCTTGTTATACCTTGATAAAAATCCAAAACATCCCCTTTAGCGTGGCATCCATAACAATAAAACCTATTGCTATCAGGATATAAACAACAGGATGCCGTATTTTCATTATGGAATGGACAACTTATGAAATACCTGCTACCTTTCCTTATAAGCGGATATCCAAGATACTCAGCAATTTGTAAGATTGATATTTCCTTAGCCCTTTGCTTAAGCTGCTCCCATTCAATTCTGTGTTTTGCTGTTTGGTTATCTTTCTTATCTGGCATAGCTGCTCATAACATTTCTAAGCGTTTTTGCCTTTTTATAAGATTATTCAGATCCGATGGCAGATAAAGCTCAAAAAAGGATTTGTAAATTGGTTGTTCCTGCTGAGGCAACTTAGAAATTCGTTGAAGCACTTCTCTAATGTGTGCCCTATAAGGTGCAAGCTTTTCAGCTATTTCTATTCGCTTGTTGCTCAATATCTCAGCCTGTGTAGCATAATCAAAGCCTTTAAGCACCTCAAGCTCTTGCCTAAAACTCAGCTCCTTCAGGGCGCTGTATTGCCTTTCTAATTGATTAAGCGTTGTTTGTTTTGGCTTATCTGGCTTATCCTGCATTTATCAACTCGCCCTTTAAGCGATTGATTTTTTCTGCTCTTGTTGCGGTCTCTTGTTTAGCTTTTTCCATTATTTCAAGCCATTTTTCCTTGACAATGAAAAGTTTGCCACCTTTGCCGTTTGGCGATAAAAACAGCTCAGGGTGTTTACCTGTGCTATGCCAATAATATAAAGTAGCCTTTTTGTAGAAAATGCCTGCCTGTTCTAATCTTTCCTTTTCGATTGGTATCAATTCCATAAAAGCCTCCTTTTAAAACTTGATTTTTCTTTTTTCTGTTGTATAGTGTGTTGTAGTTACAACATAGAATCAAGAACATTCGTCAAGTGTTGTAAAATGTAGTTTACGAGGTAACTGTATGCGAATAGAAAGTGTTGCCCAAAAAATAGCTATTTCTGGTTATGATAAATTAGAAAAGATAGGCGATATTCCTGCCATTTTATGTAAAGGATATATTACAAGCACAAGTGGCTTTACTCACTACAAAATTAATGCTTATTGGCGTAGTCAATATGAAAAACCAAACATAAATAGGCTTATAGGCAAATCATTTGAAATATTGTCTTGGTTTAAACTTATTGATATTGAAAAAAGGTATTATCCTAAAAACAAAGAAACATATACAATAATTGATAGTATTGCTAACACTATAAACTTAAATTGGATAGAAAAGGTTAAGGCTGTTTCCAAATTTAAAACTATCAGCCTGCCTATGTTTATAGTAAGAGTAAAAGATAGAAATTCATTCTGTATGTGGCATTATAAAGAAGGTAAGCCCGAAGAAGATTATACACCTTTTAAGCTTGAAACGTGCATTATAACAATGGATAGTAATTTTGATTATGGCGATATATTAAACTTAAAAAAAATAGCCGAAAACATAGATATATCAATTTTAGACACTATCTACAAAAAACCACATTTATTCCTTGACAATCTTATCGAAACTATACTTATCAATAAAAATGAAAATGAAAAACCTGCGTTAAAAGAAAAGGTGTGGCTTACATTAGAAAATAAAGGCTTCTTTACAGATAATGAAATAAAAGGCAACTTAAGCGATATCATTAAAGCCATTAGGCAGGCGATAAGAAAACCGTATAAGCCAAAGAAAATTAGCATTAGGCATTGTAAATGGTGCGGTAAAGAAATTCAATCAAGGCACTATTGCACATATTGCGCTAAAAAGAAGAAGTTTGCCGAATACTTAATTGAATACAAGGATAGAATAAATAAGCCTATAAGCAAGTTTACAAATAAAGATAAGCAAGCCTTTTTAGATGAATATAGACCTAAAAATCTTAGATACAGCTTTGACTACTTCAAAAACTGCTTGACAGAATATAAAAGAAAAGAAGGTTAATCACCTTTACGATCTTAATAAGGATAGATCAACCTTTTAGTTTCACCCGCTGAGGCACTTGGCATTTAACCGTCTGCAAACCCCCGATAGCGTAGGCGTTTTAATAACTACTTAGAAATGGATGATCCCTCTCTACTTCTTTTATGGTAGGATACTTAAATAGCGACCTGCCTTGTTCGCCTGCAAGTGCATTTATAAACTTTATCTTATCTTCTTTGCTTTCTAATTCTTTTAAAATTTTGTAATAGTTTCTCTCTACAACTACGGTCCTACTATCAGAAAAAAATATTTCAAATGGAATTTCTTCAAATTTCATCTTTCTACCTCCTTAAATTTTGTTCTTTTGCCGTAATGAATCCTTTTTATAGATGTTTCCGATATATGATAGCCTGTAAGCCTTGCAATTTCTTTTTTTATTGCTAAGAAGCTTAAACCTTTACCCCTTAAGCCGCTTACCATTTCCTGTGTTATAACCTTTCTAAATTCTCTTGGTTTTCTAAGTGATTTAGCAGCTTTTGATTGTATGCCTTTTTCTATTCTATCAACTATTGCCTGCTTTCTCTTTTTGTAGCTTTTTGGTCTTATCTGGCGCATTCTAATTTTTAACTCTTCCTTATCGTGCATAAAACTATCTGGCAATTTTTCTCTCCATACTTCCGATAATTGTTTTGAACATAACGGCTGTGTTGCATTTAAACCAAACATTTCTTTATATTCTTCAACCGTTACTTTGTGTTTTTTTAGGTGTGCGCCGTTTATTGTCTGCATCCATCTGCCGCATATAGCGCATTGCACCTTATTGTATTTGATTAGCTCCCATACTCTATCAGTTTTAGGTGGTTCACAATACTGTTCTAATTCAAACCTATTGATAAGATGTTTTACTATTTTGGGTGTTATATCAATACCAAATCTATCTACAAATGCCTCAGCTATTTCATAGTCCGTCATTGTTGTTATCTTATCAATTATAAAATCAATATGTTCGTCTCTCCACTTCGGATGTGATAATTTGTTGTTTTTGTAGTATTTTGAAGACATAACCTTTTCGCCCTTTTAAGCAATATCAATAATATCCTATAAATCTGTAAGGTTCGCCATCAAGTCCACGAATAACCTCTCTTTTGCCTATAAAGCCGTGCTCAATATGCGCTTTCGCTGTTTTATCTTTGGTATATAGAATATATCTGTTACCTGTATCTATTGTATCTATTGCCAAAATTTTGTCTTTATACCTGCGTATCCTATAGCGTTCTTCAACACCCATATCAACCCCCTTTATTTAGCTTCCTTTTTAAAATCAGCTTCAATGATTTCA
>CAZFWO010000078.1:0-6787 GCA_964522785.1 uncultured Desulfurellales bacterium | reverse complement strand
AAACATATTATTAAAAATAATGGGTTTTTGTGGGTTACTGTGCAGTGGTCTCATTCTTTAAAATAGAATGGGTGTTTAGGTCTATTCGTTTCGAGAACTTGATAAGAAATATGGATTACACAGTGGCCTCAATAGATAACTATTCGCTAAAACGTGTTGATTTTTTATATTTTTTAGTAAATAATGTAAAAGTAAAATAAAAGAGAAAACAGAAAGAGGTATGAATGAACATTGCGGTTATTGATATAGGCAGCAACTCATTGCGTATGCAGATATCAAAAATAGAAAAAGGGACATTTGAAGTCATAGAAGATTTCAAAGATATGTTGAAACTTGGTGATGATGTATTTAAACTCGGATATATAAGCAAAAAATCCACAGATATACTTATAGAGAGGCTAAAAGAAATAAAAACCATATGCAGTTCAAAATCGGTCGCCACAATAAGAGCTGTAGCCACAGCATCATTTAGAGAGGCTAACAATGCCAAAGATGTCACGGATGAGATTGAAAAAAATGTCGGACTAAAAATAGAGGTAATAGATGGAGCATTTGAAGCATATCTCGGTTTTTTAGGTGTATCGTCCAATTTCGATATATCAAATTCAAAGGTGCTCATAATGGATATGGGCGGCGGCTCTACGGAATTTGTTGTATCCGAAAATGGAAAAATGTTATTCTCAAAATCTACTCCCTATGGGTGTAACAAACTATTCCATAAATATTTCTCCAAAAATAATCCTGCAAAAGAAGAAGATATTACGCTTTTTAAAGAAGAGATAGAATATGCCCTTAACGATTTACCCATAGAAAGAACATTGGAGCATGTTATATGTCTCGGTGGAACACTTAACAATGTTGCCTTTATACGAAACAGACAAAATTACGGTAAAAAAATAAATTATGTGGATAGAAAATTCCTAAAAAACTTTATCAGGAAAATTTCACATAAAACAATAGAGGAACAAGAACACATAAAAGGATTGGAACCAAAGAGAGCCGGCATAGTTCTTCCTGCAACTCTGTTGATAGATAAAGTTCTGGATGCATCCGGTGCAAGCGGATTTTATGCACTTAGTGGCGGCTTAAGAGATGGACTTACAATAGACACCATAAACAAAATGGGCATAATCCTGAATTTTCAAAAGCAGTACTATAGCCTGCGTATTTCAAGAATAATGGACATAGGGAACAAGTTTAATTTTGAGAAAAAACACGCTGTTCATGTGAACAGTATTGCACTTTCAATATTTGAACAAACAGAAGGTCTGCACAATCTCGGCAAAAAGGAACGCAAGATTCTTGAATTATCCGCACTTCTGCATGATGTTGGCAACTACATATCATACTCAAAACACCACAAGCACAGCTACTATCTTATTTTGAACTCTGATTTTATAGGCTATAGTTCAGAAGACATTGAAATTGCATCCAATGTGGCAAGATATCACAGAAAAAGCCTTCCGAAAAAGACACATGAAAACTTCATGAAACTCGATGAAAAAAATCAAAGAACCGTAAAAATATTGGCTGGCATATTGAGGATAGCCGATGCGCTTGATCGAACGCATGAATCAAAAATAGAGAAGGTTAACATAACAATCAATAATAATAGCGTTATTTTTAATATCAAATCCAAAAAAAATATTTTGGCGGAAAAGAGAGCATTTGACAGAAAAAAAAACCTATTTGAAAATATTTTTAAAAAGAAAGCCGAGCTTGTTTTATGAGAAATGGTATTTTTGCTGTTATCAACATAGGAACAAGTGCATTCAGAATGGAGATAGGCTCATTTCAAAATGGTAAATATATGCAACTTGAATATATAATAAAATCATTGTCATTAGGAAAAGATACGTTTTCCAAGGGATTTATATCACAAGATAGTATGGAAAAAGCAATGAATATACTACAAAGATTCAAAATAAAGATGGATGAATACAATATTAAAAACAGATACAAGGCATTAGCTACAAGTAGCGTCAGAGAGGCGCGCAACAGGGAATTTTTTATAGACTATATGTCAAAAAAAGCAGGCATTAAAATAGAGGTACTCACGCCGCACGAAGAACTCTATATAAGATATATAAGTATAAAAAATGAGTTTAAAGGTTTCAAAAAGCTTGAAAATAGGGGCATTGCTCTGGTAAACGTATCAAGTGGAAATGTATCTATAATGACAGTTAAAAAGAAAACAATACTATATGCCGACTCACTGCATTTCGGTAGCTTAAGATTAAATGAAATATTCAACAATATAGATGAAAGAAACAAATTTTATGCATACAACAGATATATAAGTAATATGATAGAAACTGTAAAACAAACTATTAAAGCATCAAACATAAAGAATGTTATATTTTCAGGAAGTTCTATTGTAATCTTAAATTCAATACTCAATCCGAAATCAAACAGCATAACAAAGCATAGCATTATAAATCTATTTGAAATCATAAAAAGAGAGGATTTGCATTTTATCAAAGGCCGTTTCGATATAAGGGAAAATGAAGCATATATATTAAAACCCATGCTTGCGATATATACAAACATACTGTCATTATTCAATTCGGATACATTTTATTTCAGCACTACAACCTTTACAAGAAAACTCATATTTTATTATTCAAAAAGCTATAGAAAGGGGACTCTGCAGGATTATCTTGAGAATACGCTAATTCACGTCGGTGAAAAATATAACTTTGACAAACAGCATGCCATATCGGTGAAAGATAATGCAATAAAAATTTTTGATGCTTTAAAAGACATTCATCTGCTTGATAACAGATACAGAAAAATACTTGAGATTGCAGCTATTATGCACGACGTAGGCTATTTTATAAATGCAAATACACACGAAAAACAATCATACTATATAATAAAATCTATGAATCTACCTCAAATAACAAAAAAAGACAACACAATGATAGCATTGACAGCTCTTTTACATAAAGATGACGATAAATACAAACATGTTGCCCGCTACGAATATTTAAGCGAAAAAGATACATTCACATTAATGAAACTCGCTTCCTTAATCAGAATTGCAGATGCGATGGATGCAAGTCACAAACAGCTTATAAAAGAATTTTCGATAGTTCAGGAAACAGACGGCATAAGGATTAAAGCAAAAAGCAACAACTTTATATATTTTGAAGAGGTGTCTTTTCGGAAAAAATCAAGGTTATTTGAAGAGATTTTTGGAATAAAAATTAGCCTGGAGCATGAAATTGTCTAAGCAACGTTTTCCATTTACAAATAGGGAATTAAGCTGGCTGGATTTTAACGAAAGGGTACTTGAGCTTGCCTGTGAAAAAAGAATACCGCTAATGGAAAGACTTAAGTTCATCTCTATCTTTTCAAATAATTTGGATGAATTCTTTATGATAAGGGTAGCAGGCATAATGGATCAACTTGATTTGGGATACAGCCAAAAAGACAGTTCCGGTTTAAATCCTAAAGAGATACTGGAAAGAATAAGGCATAAAGTTAAAAGACTTGTATTGAAACAGCAGAGATATTTTCATCGCCTGATAAAAGACTTAAAGAAAGAAGATATACTAATTAATGAACGCTCTAATGAATGTGATGATGAATTTTATGACCTTATATTTGAAAACTCAATATTACCTTCTATTTCAGTTATTACGCTAAGTGCATCCAATCCTTTTCCTTTCATATACAACAAAAGAAGTGCGTTTATAGTCGATTTGACTAAAAATGAGGAAAACTACATTGCAATAATTATAGTTCCCGAAACGATAAAAAAATTATATACAAACAGCTATCAAGATAAGCTGCATGTTTTTACTTTGGAGCACATAATAGCCTCTAAATTACATAATATTTTTAAGGGTTATGACATAAACAACTACTGGATAATTAGAGTAACAAGAAATGCCGATTTAACTATAGAGGAAGAGGGTTCTGAAGACCTTCTCGAACTTGTGGAACATCAGCTCGCAAAGAGAAAAAAAGGCAGGATTATTAGGGTTGAAATAAATAAAAAGCCCTCTGAGAAAATAGAAGAAATGTTAATAAACAATTTTGAAATCAATAAACATGATATATACGAAACATCGAATTTTATAGACTTGACAGGATTTTTTGAGCTAAAAACGGATGATGAGAGCCTTTATTTTAAAAAATTCAAACCCTACATGCCTGACAATATACCTTTAGATGAGAGCATTTTTGACTATCTGAAGAAAAATGAACTTTTAATGTACAGACCCTATAATGATTTTTCACTTATCTCAAAGCTCGTGGAAATAGCCGCTAACGACAATAAAACACTCTCCATAAAAATTACAATCTATAGGGCAAATGAAAATTCAAACATAATGGAAAATCTTGCCAAAGCTGCCAAAAATGGAAAATCCGTTTCAGTAGTTATTGAACTTAAAGCGCGCTTCGACGAAGAGATGAATGTTGAATGGTCAAAAAAACTTGAGGAGGCAGGGTGTATTGTCACATACGGCATGCCAAACCTCAAGGTGCATTCAAAAAATCTGCTTATTACAAGAAATGAAAACGGCAGAATTTTTAAGTATTCCCATATGGCAACAGGAAATTATAACGAAATTACATCCCATATCTACACGGATTTGGACTATATAACCTCAAAAGACGAAATAGGATTTGAAATTGTTAATTTATTTAACTACCTTATGGGTTATTCTGATTATGCAAAATGGAATAAAATAACACTTGCGCCGCTATACCTGAGAAACAAGCTCGAACAGTTAATAAACGAAGAGATAGAATACCATAAACTCTACAAAAACGGACATATAATAATCAAAGTTAACTCGATGATAGACAAAAAATTAATTGAGAAAATATATGAAGCGTCCATCAATGGAGTGAGGGTAGATTTAGTTGTAAGGGGTATATGTAGCATAAAGACAAATATTAAAAACATAAGCGAAAATATCAATGTGATAAGTATAATCGGGCGTTTTTTGGAACATCCGAGAATTTTCTATTTTTATCATAACAAGCAAGAAAAAACATTCATATCATCTGCCGATTTCATGGAAAGGAATATGGACAGAAGAGTGGAGCATATGATAGAGATAGACAATCCACTGTTAAAAAACAAACTGTTAAATCTGTTAAAACTTAACCTTGCAGACAATGTTAATGCCTGGAAACTTGATAAAAACAGATACAAAAAGGTTACAACAGAGGAAAATGATGTTATAGATTCGCAAAACTATTTTATAGAAAATAAATTTTAGCAAACCTCATAGCCTTCCATCTACAATATCTCTATTCAATATGCCCTTTATATCAAAAACAACCGTGTTACTTTTTCTTTCCTTCAATATATCGCCAAGTTCTTTAAAACCATCGTGTGCAACAGCACAAACAACAGCATCATAACTTTTAATATCAAATTGGGGGCTTTGAATTAAATCGATATTATACACATTTTTCACCTCTTCTTTATCAGCCCACTGGTCATAAACATCCACATTGACCCCAAATTCCTCCAATTCTCTTACTATATCGATAATCCTGCTGTTCCTTATATCGGGGCAATTTTCCTTGAACGTTATGCCCAAAATCAGAACCCTGCTGCCCTTTATCATATGACCTTTTTTTATCATCAGCTTTATTACTTTATTGGCTACGAAAATACCCATATTGTCGTTTAATTTCCTGCCTGAGAGTATAATTTCAGGGTGATATCCAACCTCTTTGGCTTTATAAGCCAGATAGTAGGGATCTACCGAAATGCAGTGTCCACCGACAAGGCCAGGTTTAAAGGGAAGAAAGTTCCATTTTGTCCCCGCAGCCTCCAGCACATCCAGCGTGTCTATATTGAGTTTGTCAAAAATAAGTGCAAGTTCATTAACAAACGCTATATTTATATCCCTCTGGGAATTCTCTATAACCTTAGCTGCCTCAGCAACTTTTATACTTGAAGCCAAATATGTTCCAGCAGTAATAATAGAGGAATATAGCTTATTTATCTTTTCAGCCACCTCTTTGGTGGAACCGGAAACAACCTTTTTTATAGTCTCAACCCTGTGATTTTTATCTCCCGGGTTAATTCTTTCAGGTGAATAACCGCAATAAAAGCCATTCTTCGATTTCGAATCTTCATTGATATCCAAACTATCTTTACAAGTTTCTTCAGATATATATTTCAAACCGGATGACTCTTCCAGTATAGGAACACAAATCTCTTCAGTGCAACCCGGATATACGGTAGATTCATATATAACTATATCACCATCTTTTAAAACACTTCCAACCATCTCGCTTGCCTTAACAAGTGGCGTAAGATCCGGATTCTTGTGGTCATCTATAGGCGTAGGTACCGTAACTATGTAAATATTACAATCCTTTATATCTTCAAGTCTGTGCGTAAACTCTATTTTATTATTATCAAGAGCCCTTCTCAACCTGCCCTGCTCAACCTCAAGCGTCTTATCATATCCTTTTTTAAGCTCCTCTATTCTTTTTTGTTCAATGTCATATCCAACAACCTTAAATTTTTCACTAAAAGCAACAGCCAAAGGAAGACCGACATATCCAAGTCCTATAATTGACAGCTTATAATTCTTTAAATCCACAACATTTCCTCCATTCTACCTCTCAAATTAAAACTGTAAAAATACAGTCTCTTTCATATAGTATAATATATTTAAAAATAATTTAAAATATTTCTATTTTTTACACCATAAGACCATTGAACAATAAGACCACCTCTTTACGGTAAGTGACATTACGCAAAAAGTGCTTAGTATGCTTAATGAGCAAATAAAGAAAGTAACCC
>CAZFWO010000077.1:0-6862 GCA_964522785.1 uncultured Desulfurellales bacterium | reverse complement strand
AATCCATATTTCTTATCAAGTTCTTGAAACGAATATGACCCAAGCACCTATTTTCGTAAAAAACTTTTATTTTCTTAAAAACTTTATCCAAGAAAAGAAGTGCTGGGTTGATAACCCAATACCCAATACCTAATACCCAGAACCCAATACCCAAAACCACACACTCACACATACACATACACATCCTTAAATTGAAAGAGTTTGATAAGAAACGGTGTATTTATTGTTATTGTATTATTGTGCAGTGGTCTCACAATGTTGTTTCTTGTGGGCTATTATGTGTTCATAATATGTTTAAGTTGTTCATAATTTAATAAATTTTTCTTGCAAAAACTATTTAAATGTAGTTTAATATAATAAATTATTTTTTGCAGTTTTGAAGGTTGTATTTGTTGTAGATTTAAACAAAGAAAGAGTTGAGGTATTGTAAATACTTTTTTGAAAATTCAAAATGGAGGGTTCAATGAAGGATTTTAGGATAGGTTCTCATCCGATACTCGATGTGAAGAAAAGAGAAAAGATAGGTTTCTTTTGGAATGGCAAAAAAATATATGGCTATGAAGGTGAGATGCTTGCATCAAGCTTATTTGCCAACGGAATAAGAATATTCGGTCATCATCCTAAAGACCACTCGCCGCAGGGCATATTCTGCGCTAACGGGCAATGTTCGCAGTGTATGGTGACTGTAAACGGTTTTACAGTAAAATCATGCATGACTCCACTTAAAGAGGGTATGAGAGTTGAGCCGCTCGAAAATTATCCGAGTTTACCAATAGATAATGAAATACCTGAATTTAGTCCGCCAAGAACTATAAAAACAACTGTTTTAATCATAGGCGGAGGGCCTGCCGGTATGAGTGCTGCAATTGAACTTGGTCAAAGAGGTATAGATACAATTATAGTTGATGATAGACATAAGTTGGGTGGTAAGCTTGTGCTTCAGACGCATAAATTTTTTGGTTCTCAACAGGCATGTTATGCAGGAGAGAGGGGTATAGATATAGCCACAAAACTTGAAAATCAGGTTAGAGATTTTGATTGCGTGAAGATATGGACAAACAGTGTTGCGGTTGGTGTTTATATTGATAAAAAAATAGGTTTATTAAAAAATATGGAAGAATATGTATTGATAGAGCCCAATTTTGTTCTAATTGCTACAGGGGCAAGGGAGAAATCCCTTGTTTTTAAAGGGAATACGCTGCCGGGTGTTTACGGAGCGGGCGCATTTCAAACATTAGTAAATCGCGACCTTGTTAAACCTGCTAATAAAGTATTCATTGTGGGTGGCGGAAATGTGGGTTTAATTGCGGGGTATCATGCCCTTCAAGCCGGCATAGAGGTTGTCGGTCTTATAGAGGCGCTTAAAGAAGTTGGAGGATATAAGGTCCATAAGGATAAGCTTGCGCGTTTAGGTGTTCCCATATATACATCACATACCATTGTTTCGGCAAACGGCAAGGAATCTGTAGAATCTGTAACGGTAGCTGAGATTGACGAATCATTTAAGGTAAAAAAAGGCACCGAAAAAACATTCGATTGCGATACAGTTTTGATAGCTGTTGGTTTAAACCCTGTTGATGAATTCTATAGAAAAGCTTTGCTGTATAATATGAATGTTTTTGCCGCGGGTGATGCGCAGGAAATAGCCGAGGCTTCGGCTGCTATCTATTCCGGCAAAATAAAAGGGCGTGAAATTGCAGATAAAGTACTGGGTAATAATGAAGAAATACCGGAAGAATGGCGTAAAACCGGTGATATCTTGAAATCAAAGCCTGGAAAACTTCACGATATACACATACCGGAAAAAGAAAGCGGCGTTTTTCCCATAATAAATTGCGCTCAGGAAATACCTTGTAATCCATGTACTACCGTATGCCCTAAAAATTGTATAAAACTTGATGGGGACACAATTATGGATGTTCCAATTTATGCCAACGATGCATGTATAGGATGCGAACAGTGTGTGAGTATTTGTCCGGGTCTTGCAATTACACTTGTGGATTATAGGAAAAGTTCAAATTATGTTGTAGTTACGGTTCCCTTTGAATTTGAAGAAAATAAAATAAAGAAGGGAGATACTGTAATAGCTGTTGATACTGAAGGTAATAAAATAGAAGATGATGAGGTTTTGGATATTAAGAACATAAAGAGCAATAATAAAACGCTACTTGTGAAACTCAAGGCGTCAAAAGAAAATGCCAAAAAAATAGCGGGCATAAGGGTGCAAGAAAAAGAGAATGCTGTTCTTATTAATGATGCTGAATACATACCAGATGAAGAGATTGTGTGTAGGTGTGAAAGGGTGACAGCAAGAGAGATAAGGAAGCTGATTAGAGAGGGTGTTCATGATATGAATCAGATAAAAATATTAACAAGAGCAGGCATGGGTTCGTGCGGCGGGAAAACCTGCAAGCCTATTATAGAGAGAATGTTAATACAGGAAGGTGTTCCAAAAGAAGATATAACCCTGAGTACAGACAGGCCGCTTTTTGTTGAAGTGGAGCTTGAAAAATTTGCGAGAGGGAGTAAAAAGTGAATAATAATTATGATGTAATTATTATAGGTGCAGGCAGCGTGGGTGTTCCCCTATCCATGCATCTTGCAAAAGATAAACAACGTGTTCTTGTAATTGAGAAAAATCCAAGTCCTGGCCAGGGACAAAATAAGGCTGCTATAGGCGGCATAAGATCCACACATTCTCAAATATCAAAGATAAAGGTATGTTTAAAGAGTATAGAAATTTTTTCCCATTGGGAAGAAGAAATGGGGGATGATATAGAGTGGTATGAGGGTGGGTATCTTTACCCTGTTTACGAAGAAAGACACGAAAAGATATTAAAAAAATTGTTAAAAGTGCAAAAGTCGCATAACTTAAAGATAGATTGGATAACACCCGATGAAGTTAAAGAGATTATTCCTGGTATTAATGCCGAGGGATTGAGGGGTGGTACGTTTTCTCCCCATGATGGCAGCGCTTCGCCGATGCTTTCAAATTTTTCTATGTATCGTAAATCAGTTGAATACGGTGTAGAGTATAAATTTAGAGAGAGAGTCAACTCTTTTATAGTGAAAAACGATAGAATAGAGGGTGTTAAGACAGATAAAAACTCATATTATGCACCTGTTGTGGTTAATGCTGCAGGAGCCTATGCAAAAGAGATAGGAAAGTTGGTAGATGTTGATTTGCCTGTTCAGCCGGAATCGCATGAAGGTGGGATTACAGAACAGTATAAACGTTTTTTTAATCCTATGGTTGTGGATATAAGGCCTGCTCCGGGCTCTTACAATTATTATTTTTATCAACACAAAACAGGACAGGTTACGTTTTGTATAACACCGAATCCGAATTATCCTGGATTCAACAGAGAATCCACATCGACGTTTCTTCCTCTTGTATCACAGAGGCTAATTAATATACTGCCACGCCTTAAGAATTCTCGTGTCAGAAGAATATGGAGGGGACTGTATCCTATGACGCCTGACGGTTTTCCTATCGTAGGGAAAGTTAACAATGTTGAAGGGTATATTAATGCTGTTGGAATGTGCGGTCAGGGATTTATGTTGGGACCTGGTCTTGGGTTCTATCTTTCTAAGTATATTCAAAATACACTCCCAGAAGAGGACTATGATATCTTTAATCAGCTAACACTCTATAGGCAGTTTACAGGTGAGGAGTCATTGAAATAGGATTTTTAGAGACCGTTGCACAGTGTGCAGTGGTTTCTTTTAAGATATTTTTAGCCTCCAAAAACGTTTATTAAAATATTGAAATTAGAAATTAATCAAACAGTTCTTTGAACAACCTGTTGTTTTGCTCTTTCAACTTATCGACTTTAATATCTATAATATTGTTTATCTTCAAGTTATTGCCTTTTATTTTTCCTATCCTCAACAAAGGAACACCAAATTTATCGGCTATCTTTTCTATTTCTCTATGTTTCGATGTTTCAAGAACGATGGCACCCTGAGATTCGGAAAACAGATACATATCAGCTCTATTATTTATAGGTAAATCAATCTCAATGCCTAAGCCCGATGCCATGCACATCTCAGACAGACATACGGCTATACCACCATCTGAAACATCATGTGAAGCATCTATTATACCCTCATTTACACACGATCCCATGAATAAGGCCAATTTTTTGTGGAGATCGGTGTTTATGTTGGGTATCTGCCCGCAGACTTTATTGAATATCCATTTTAGATATGCTGAACCTCCAATCTCGCCTTCTTTAATTACGCCTGCAAGATAGATGATGCCGCCCTCATTTTTAAAGGCAATGCTTGGTGCATTAAATGGTTTATTCATTATGCCAACCATGCCAACAGTAGGTGTTGGATATATATTTGAACCTGCCGTCTCGTTGTAAAAACTGACATTTCCGCTTACAACAGGAACATCCATTTCAGAACATATATCAGCCAGACCGTCTGTAGCTTTTGCAAATTGCCACATTATTTCTGGATTTTCGGGGTTTCCAAAATTCAGGCAATCTGTTATTGCTATGGGTTTTGAGCCAACCGTAATGAGGTTTCTGTATGCTTCAATGAATGCAAGCTGCGCACCAAAATAAGGATTTATATAAACATACCTTGGATTGACATCAGTTGTTGCGCTTATTCCTTTGCCTGTCTTTTTTATCCTTATAACAGCTGCATCACTGCCAGGCTTTAATACTGTATTTGTTTGGACAGTTGAGTCGTACTGTTCGTATAAAAGATGTTTATTGCTTAAATCGGGCGAAGACAGTAATTCCAATAATACATTATTATAATCATCGGGTTCTTGTACTGTTTCAAAATCAAAATCTTCTATGTTATTAATATATTCTGGTTTTTCTGCAGGTCTTTTGTATATGGGCGCATTATCAACCATCAATCCTACATCAATATCGGCAGTAAGCTTATCTTTCCAAAACAGTTTTATACTTTTACCTTCGATTACCTCGCCTATAATCTCAGCATCCAGGCTCCATTTATCAAAAATCTTTTTAACTTCATCCTCTTTACCTTTCTTTGCAATAATGAGCATTCTTTCCTGTGATTCTGAGAGCATTATCTCATTGGGTGTCATCTTTTCCCTTGTCGGTACTTTATCAAGATAAAGGTTTAAACCAACTTTTCCACGCTCTGCCATCTCAAATGCACTTGATGTCAAGCCTGCAGCACCCATATCTTGAATACCCTCAATCGCATCTGACTCCATCAACTCAAGGCATGCTTCAAGCAGAAGTTTTTCTGTAAAAGGATCGCCAACCTGAACTGCAGGTCTTTCCTCTTCATAATTTTCATCAAATGAGGCGGATGCCATTGTTGCACCGTGTATTCCGTCCTTTCCTGTTTTTGATCCGACATAAAAAACAGGATTTCCAATACCCTTTGCAACACCCAAGAATATTCTATCTTTTTTGCCTATGCCTAAGGTGAATGCATTAACAAGGTTGTTTGTATTATAGCATTCGTCAAATGTTGTCTGGCCACCTATTGTTGGAACACCGACACAGTTTCCGTAATCTCCAACACCTCTAACAACACCATTAACAAGGAATTTAGTTTTTTCATAATCAGGATGGCCAAAGAATAGTGCATCGAGATTCAAAACAGGTCTTGCACCCATTGTGAATACATCCCTCAGTATTCCGCCAACACCGGTTGCTGCTCCCTGATACGGCTCGATAAAAGAGGGATGGTTGTGTGACTCCATCTTAAAAGCAGCAACGTAACCATCGCCGATATCTACAACGCCGGCATTTTCACCTGGTCCTATAACAACATATTTACCCGTTGTGGGGAATTTTTTTAGGTGTACCTTTGATGATTTATAGCTACAATGCTCACTCCACATGGCGCTTGCAATATCTAACTCTATCGTTGTGGGTTCTCTGTTTAATTTTTCTTTAAGCAACTCATATTCTTCAATTTTCAGTCCCCTTGAAGACAGCTCTTCTTTTAAAGTCATTATCTACCTCTTATACTATCTTTTTAAATAACATTGTAGTGTAATCTTTTAAATATTCTGTTTTGATATGTTCAAAACCCATATTGCCGAATGCCAATTTTACTGTGTATGATTTTTCCCATACTATACCTGAAAACAAAGCATAACAGCCTTTTTTCTATATCAAAACCTACAGCCTTTTTTGCACCGAGTTTTAAAGCTGCAATAGACAAAATACCGCTGCCTGAACCTATATCTAATATAGTTTTATCTTTGATTGGAAGATTTTCCATTATTTCAATACAGCTTACGGTTGTTTCGTGAACGCCTGTTCCAAATGATTCGCCTTCTACAAAAGTTATTTTCTTTTTTTTAGTTTCGAGCCACGGCGGTGCGATAACAAAATTTTTTCCTATCTCAAATACCTTATTTTCATCTTTCCATCTCCAGCCCATAGCAACTCCTTCGATGCTTTTTGGCATTTTACTCAATTTGACTTTTTTGGCAAATAAAAGCAACTTATTTATAATTGATGAAGTTTGCCAAATTATTGATATCATAATTTTTTGTATGCGATATAAATTTAATTTGAATAACTGTTTGATTATAAGGCTACTGCGTAATCCATATTTCTTATCAAGTTCTTGAAACGAATATGACCCGTCACCTATTTTCGTGGATAGAGTTCTTAATAAAATAAAAGTTTTTACGAAAATGGGTGACGGGTTGATAAGAAACAGTATATTATATTGTTATTGAGCTATTGTGCAGTGGTTTCTTTGGAATATTTTTTAATAATTGACATGTATTTATTAGATTTTGTTAATAAAAACTTGCTTTTTTTTAAGCTTTTATTATAATAGACCAGAAATTGATTGAAAATTAAATCTAATTCTTTTGGAGGTAAGTCCATGAAATCGT
>CAZFWO010000076.1:0-6965 GCA_964522785.1 uncultured Desulfurellales bacterium | reverse complement strand
GAAAACTATGCAAAGAATATGGTTATAGGTTTTGCAAGACTCGGCGGAAGAAGCGTTGGCATATTAGCAAACCAGCCCCAATTTTTTGCAGGGGCTTTGGATTACAAAGCAGCTATTAAAGGTGCCCGTTTTGTTAGATTCTGTGATGCATTCAATATTCCCATTATTACATTTGAAGATCAACCGGGCTATATGCCGGGTGTTGCACAGGAGCATAACGGTGTTATAGTTCATGGAGCAAAATTGCTATTTGCCTATGCTGAGGCTACAGTTCCTAAAATTACGCTTATTACAAGAAAAGCCTACGGTGGAGCATACGATGTGTTAGGCTCAAAACATTTCAGGGCAGATATCAACTATGTCTATCCAATAGCTGAAATTGCTGTTATGGGTCCTGACGGCGCAGTTAACATACTGTTCAGAAAAGAGATAGCAGAGGCTGAAAATCCCGTGGAGAAAAAAGCTGAGCTGGTAAAAATGTACAGAGATAAATTTGCCAATCCTTATGTTGCAGCAAGCCTCGGATATCTCGATGAAATTATTGACCCTGCCGATACAAGATTAAAATTAATTCAAGCCCTGGAATTAACAAAAAATAAGAGGGAATCCAATCCTCCAAAGAAACACGGGAATATCCCACTATAAAAAGGAGGTAATATAATATGACTAAAGAATTTAAAAAGGTTTTAATAGCCAACAGAGGCGAAATAGCCATTAGAATAGGGAGAGCTTGTAGAAAAATGGGATTGGAAACAGTAACGGTTTATTCCGATGCTGATAGAAATGCACTTCATGTAAGGTATGCAGATGAGGCTTATTATATAGGCGCTTCACCTGCTGCCGAATCTTATCTAAAAATTGATAAAATAATAGAGGTAGCTATAAAATCAGGGTGCGATGCAATTCATCCGGGTTACGGTTTTCTTGCTGAAAATTCGGAATTTGTTAAAGCTTGTGAAAAGAACAATATAATCTTCATAGGGCCCAATACGGAATCTATGTACATATTAGGCGACAAGACAAGGGCAAGACAGAGAATGATGGAGGCTGGAGTGCCTGTTGTCCCGGGCATGAAAGAACCAGTTAAGGATCTCGACGATGCCCTGGCAAGAGCAGATGAAATAGGCTATCCCATAATGTTTAAGGCATCTGCAGGTGGTGGCGGAAAGGGCATAAGATTGATACATAACGAGGAAGAATTCAAAGAAAGCTATGACCTTGCCAGGGGCGAAGCTCTTAACGCTTTTGGTGATGATAGAATGTACATAGAAAAAGCTATAGTAAACCCACGCCACGTCGAAGTACAAATTGCAAGAGACAAACATGGGAATGCTATCCATCTGTACGAAAGGGAGTGTTCCATACAGAGAAGGCATCAAAAGGTCATAGAAGAATCTCCTTCTGTAGCTATAAATGATGAAGTTAGACATAAAATGGGTGAAGCTGCCGTAAGAGCTGTAGCTGCCGCGAACTACGATAGTGTTGGAACTGTTGAATTTCTCGTTGATAAGGATATGAATTTCTATTTCCTTGAGGTAAACACACGCCTTCAGGTTGAACATCCTGTTACAGAAATGGTAACGGGCTTGGATATTGTTAAAATACAGATAGAAATTGCGGAAGGCAAACCGCTTGCGTATAAGCAAGAGGATATAAAGCAGGTTGGACACGCGCTGGAATGCCGCATATATGCTGAGGACCCATCTAAAAACTTTATGCCATCCCCTGGCGTTATTACAGGTTTGAGAATGCCCGGAGGGCCTGGAGTAAGAGTCGATAGTGGTGTTTATTCCAGGGGTGAGGTTCCAGTCTACTATGACCCTATGGTTGCTAAACTGATAGTATGGGATGTAGATAGAGAAAATGCCATTGCAAGAATGAAAAGAGCACTAAAAGAGTATGTAATTAAGGGCATTAAAACTACAATTCCGTTCCATCAAAAGGTTCTAAGAAATGAAAACTTTATAAAGGGCAATATAAGCACAGACTTTATTGATAAAGAAGTGTTGGCAGAACCTCAACCGAGAGAGGGTTCACTTGAGGTTGCAATAGCAGCAGCAGCTATCAAGGAATATTTAAGAGAAAAAGAACTTAAAAATAAACTTGTAGTATTCAATGAAACATGCGCAGCAGGCAGTCCATGGAAAGAATCGGGTAGAAGAAGTGCTATGGCGGGCGTTAGTTTTGGTGATATCTACAAATACTCAACCTAAAAAAGAGAGGAGAGCAATATGGCATATATAGCTAAGATTGACAAGGTTGAATATAAGGTCTCTGTAAAAGAGATTGAAGCCAACAAATTTGAGGTTACCATAGATGACAAATCCTACGCGGTTGACACTCAACTTACAGAGATCAGCGTATATTCACTTCTTGTAAACGGAAAATCATACGAAACGGATGTAGATTATCAAGACGGAACATATAACGTTCTTACCGAAGGTGATCTGTTCAAAATTGAAGTCATAGATGAACTCAAAAAGAAAATGTTGGAAAGAAGGGGCGGAGGAGCTGTTGAAGGCAAGCAGATTATAAAATCAGAAATGCCTGGAGCTATCATCGATGTTAAAGTTAATGTTGGCGATGAGGTTAAAGAGGGCGATGTTTTGCTTATTTTGGAAGCTATGAAGATGCAAAATGAAATTAAATCGCCAAAAGACGGTGAGGTAAAAGAGATATTTGTTAAAGCCGGAGAAAACATCGAGGCTGATGCAAAGATGGTGGTTATAGAATAAACTTAAACTTCTTGGGATAGAGTGGCTTTTGTATCCACTCTATCCCAATCTAAAATCACATATCGTCACTTATCAACTTAACAAATATTTCTTCTAAGTTTCTTTTTAAGGGTTCTATAGACAGTATATTAATATTTTGCTTTTTGAGTTTGACAATAACTTCATCAAGCTTATCCTTTTTAATTTCTATCAAATTTAAACCGCTTGTTGATTTTTTTACCTTAAAATTATCGACTATAGCGTTTTTGGATAAAGTAATTCTATAACCCTCATTTGAAAACACCTTCATTTGCTTTTCATCCAGGACCTTTATAACCCTACCCTTATCAACTATAATTACTCTATCGCATATATCTTCAATATCGGGTATTATGTGGGAACTGAAAAATATTGTTGTTCCTCTTGCATGCATGTCCCTTAATATATTTTTAAATTTATATCTGCCCACGGGGTCTAAACCACTCATAGGTTCATCTAAAATAAGTAGCTTAGGGTCTATTATAAGTGTTGATGCAAAGCCAATTCTCTGTATCATGCCTTTACTATAGTTTCTTATTTTTTTGTCAGAAGATTCTGAAAGATCGAGCATATTAAGCAACTCTTCAGACCTACTATTTGCTATCTTACTGTCAATACAGTGCATTTTTGCAGAAAGCATCAACAAATCTTTGCCGCTTAAAAAGTCCATATACGGCGGATTTTCTGGCATAAATCCCACACCCTTTCTTGAACTTATTTCTTTCGATGACAAACCGTTTATAAAAACATCCCCACTGTCAGCTCTTATGAAATCCATAATTATTTTCAAGGTTGTACTCTTTCCTGCTCCGTTTGGACCCAAAAATCCACAGATCTGACCCTCGTCTACTTCAAAATCCATACCATTTAGTGCCCTAATCTTTTTTAGCTTTTGTTTGTAAGTCTTATTTAAATTTTTCACTTCTATCGATTTCATTTTCCCATCCTTCAGCCAGTTTACTGGTTGTTTTTATATTGCCTTTGCTGTCTATGTAAAATCTCCCCCCATACGGATCTTTTGGAATTTTTTTAATTATTCTCGATTTTACAAGCTCTTTTAAATCTTTGGGTAATATACCGAATCTATTTTTATAACTTTTTACAGCATTTTCTAAGAAACGTATTGATAGCAATGCTTCCAATCTTTGTTTGTATATCTTCTTAACTTTTTTATCTTTAGCTGTTTTTATCATATACTTCAAATAAACTATCCCAAGCTCCGTTTTTCCACCCTCATAAAAATAACGGGCAGCTAAATTTGTAAATAAAGTTGAGTGAGTCAATGCCGCTGCATCCTTAAAATACTGAGCCCCCTTAATATAGTTGTGCATAAAGTATGCATAATCAAATCCCAGAAAAAACGATATTTGAAAATCCCACGGTCTGTATTTATAGACATATTCAAGCAACGACGTGACAGCCCTAACTTGTCCTACATCCCAGGCAAATGCAGCCTGAGCGAAATAGTAAGCATCCTCGTTATAAGGATTTAAAATAATTGCTGTTTTTATCGTTCTATATAGATTATAGTACTCAACATTACCATACCTATGATGCATAACATCATTTGCCTTTCCGCCGTAGTATATTGTTGCCTTGAATGTATAGTAATCACCCTCAAACCAACGAAAATTTCCCAGCACAGCTTTATAGAGCTTACCGTGAGGAACAAAACCGAGTTTAACTGTTGCTGCTCTATTATGCATTGTGCTTGAAAAAATAGGTATGTATAAAACCATGCCCAAAAAAGATAAAATTAAAATCGCATATCTCATACCAAATCTCTTCTATTAAATATTATTACCGTAGCGCTCGTTATGATCAGCAGGTAAAAAACAAAATATATAAAAACAGATATAATGTGATTGTAGTTCAGTTTAATAGCGTATGTTGCATAGGCAGTAAGATCGAAAGAGGAAAAATTGGGCAAAACATAATAGATAAATTTCATTGCAGCCTTAAACAAAAAAGAATAATCCTTGTTCGCAGAATAAAATATATAATCATATATGCCCTGAGATGCATTTCCAGCTATAAATGTGGCGATTGTAGCAAAAAACGGCACAAAAAATGAGGTCGAAAAGGATGCAAAGAAAAAACCGAAAGCCATAAGCAATAGATACTTGAAATAAGAAAAGACAAAAGAGAGTACTATGCTGCTCCAAACAATAGGCAATCTTGAGTGATACATTGCAGCACATATTTTTATGGAAATTACAGATAAAACAAAATTTATTACCATAACAACAAGCATTACAATGGCAAAACCGATAAATCTGCCCAATAAGTAACTGCTTCTTCCTATCGGATAGGAGAGAGTGGTATAGACAAACCTTCGCTCTATGTCTCTCCATATCGTAGCCACCGAACCAAAAATAGCCAATAGCAACAGTATAAATGAATTCAACGTGAGCGACATTGTTATTGAGACTTCTTGAATCTGTCTCGCAGAAAATGAGCTAAACACGGGAACTACAAAATACAGAAGAAGCATGCTGAGAATAACCAAGCCCGTTTTGTCTTTAAATATATTTTTAAATGTTAAAGCAGCAATAGTCAACATCACAAAAAAACTCCTTAAACTGTTTTTATTAACTTGTAATCTATCGACATAGTAATTAAAAGCAACAAAAAAGGCAAGTCAAAGAAATACCTGTTTAAGCTTTTTCACCACACCCTTCTTTACCTCTGCAAAACTATAGCATTTTTACTTGCGATATTTTTATCATTTTGTATAATTTTGAAAGTTACAATATGAGGCCACTGCATAATCCATATTTCTTATCAAGTTCTCGAAACGAATATGATCCAAGCACCTATTTTCGTAAAAAACTTTATCCACGAAAATAGGTGCTGGGTTGATAAGAAGCAGTATATTATATTGTTATTGAGCTATTGTGCAACGGTCTCTTTATTATTTGACTTTTAGCGTTCCCGGAATATTATTTATATTGAATAAGTTGTATAGAGGAGGCGAAGTTGAAAAAAATCATAAACAAAATTTTAGACGAAGTATCGAATAAAATCTCAAGTGAAGTTATTTATTGGGATGGTGAAAAAGTTAGATTCGGAAAAGAAGAACCAAAATTCCAACTAATTATAAAAACACCTGAAGCAATCAAGGATATTATAAGGGAAACATCTTTGGGTTTTGGTGAGAACTATATGAATGGAAACATTGTTGTGAAAGGCGATCTACAATCTCTACTCTCTTTAGAGTATAAAGCCAATATACCGAAACTAAAACTACCAGCTAAAGAAATAATCAAAATATTTATAAACAACATAAAAACCATAAATACCAAACATAACGCTAAGGATAATATATCGCATCACTATGATCTTGGAAATGACTTTTATAAGCTTATGCTTGATAAAAGTATGACATATTCGAGCGCATATTTTAAGGATAACAACGATACACTTGAGGATGCACAGAATAATAAATATGAACTTATATGCAAAAAGCTCAGATTAAAAGATGGTGACAGGTTAATTGATATAGGGTGTGGTTGGGGTGGCATGCTTATCTATGCTGCTAAAAAGTTTGATATCAAAGCCGTTGGATGCACGCTTGCCAGGCATCAATATGAATACGTAAAAGAAAAAATTAAGCAAGAAGGGTTGAAAGATAGAGTTGAAGTATTTTTGAAAGATTATAGGGATTTGGAAGGAAAATTTAATAAATTTGTGTCTATAGGTATGTTCGAACATGTAGGAAAGAACTATTCACTGACATTTTTTAGGAAAATAAGCAGACTTTTAGAAGATAGATCGCTGGGACTTCTACATACAATAGCAAGAAACAGATATTACCCAACAGATCCCTGGACAAAAAAATATATTTTCCCGGGTGGGTACATACCTGTACTATCTAATATTTTAAGAGATATGTCATATAAAAAGCTATATATAATAAATGTTGATAATCTGCGTCCTCATTATGCCAAAACACTGGACAAATGGATAGAAAATTTTGAATCAAACATAGATAAGGTCAAAAAGATGTTTGATGATAGGTTTATAAATATGTGGAGGCTGTATTTAAACGGCGCATCTGTCGGCTTTAAGTTCGGTAAAACAAACGTATATCAAATTCTATTTTCCAATAATTTGATAGATAATATCCCTTTGACCAAAGACTGGTAAAAATTGGTAAAAATACTAAAATTGCCTGTAAACAGGTTTAAAAGATTATTATGAGACCATTGC
>CAZFWO010000075.1:0-6989 GCA_964522785.1 uncultured Desulfurellales bacterium | reverse complement strand
CGCCGAAGCCGTTTCATTAGTATGCTTAATTGACATTAGACAAAAAGTGCTTAGTATGCTTAATGAGCAATGTCCTTCCCCGTCACCCATTCTTAAAGATAATGCTTTAAGAATATAAAAAGCTCATTTGCAAAAAACTATAAAAATATGCAATTTTTTTAAAATAGAATAGGTGACGGGTCACTTTCTTTATTTGCTCATTAAGCACACTAAGCACAAGATTGCCTTATTTTACCTAATACTTAAATTAAGCTTTATTAAAAATACAGTTTTTATTTTTTGCGAAAATAGGTGCTGGGTAGATAACCTAATACCTAATACCTAGAACCCAGAACCACACACTTACACTTACACATACACATACACATACACATACACATACATATACCTTGAGTTGAAAGAATCTTGATAAGAAATTGTAAGAGTACCATTTCATCATTACGCAGTGGTCTCATAATGCAACGAAAAAATAAAATGTTTGACTTTTCTAAATGTTTTTAGTATAAAGATGCTGTTATGTGTAATTTTGAAGGTGAAAAGTCCATATTTTTATTAAGAAATTGGTGGTGGGATAGTTAAAGACTATCCTGCTTAAATTTTAGCCGTCTTTAGCGGCTCGTCTTGTCGGGATAGTCAAGATGGGTTGCTAAAGGCGGCTTTTTTATTTTTAGCCGTCTTTGGCACTAAAAAAGTGCTAAAGGCGGCTTTTTTGTTGTGGAGGTATTAATGATTTCAAAAAGCAATTTTAATAGAGCTTTTAAGTCTAATTTCGACGGTATTGTGATGTATAAAGAGGTTGAGGGCGATATGGATACGCCAATTTCCCTTGTTTCAAAGATTTTGCATAAAGATGAGGATATGTTTCTTCTTGAAAGTGCCAAAGAGGACAAAACATACAGTAGATTCTCGTTTTTATCATTTGACTTAGGCAGTCCTGTAATAATAGGGCGGGATTCCAATCCGAATATATTTGAGGGGAAGAATCTATTTAAGGCAAACAATCTCGGTGATTTTTGCGGCGGCTATGTAGGATATTTTGCCTATGAAGCGGTCAGCCTTTTTAATGTTTTGAGAAAACCGCTGAGCAAACTGCCTGATATTCTTGGTGTGTTTTTCAAGGTTGAACGATTTTTAGTCTATGATAACTATACAAACAGATTGTATGTCGGATATGTTCATATATTTGACAGAAAAAAGTCGGCTGAGAGAAACTACGAAGACGCTGTATTGAATATTGAAAAATTTTATGACGATATTGATAAAACCGCTGAATATTCCTTAAAAAACCAATCAGAACCATCCATTCGTTCATCCGCATTTTCAAAAGATGAGTTTATTGAAAAGGTAAAAGATGTGAAAAGAATGATAGAGGAAGGTGAGGTTATACAGACGGTTATAAGTAATTTTTTTGATGTGGACAACCTTGATCCTTTTGAATTTTACAGAAATTTGAGGAGAATCAATCCTTCTCCGTATATGTATTTTATGAAAAGGGGCAGCTCTTATATTGTAGGTTCGTCACCTGAAATTCATATAAGGAAAAGGGGTAGTAGGGCTGTTATAAAACCCATAGCAGGTACAAAACCAAAGGGTAAAACGCAGAATGAAACTGA
Organism: uncultured Desulfurellales bacterium; assembly: GCA_964522785.1. Taxonomy (GTDB): domain Bacteria; phylum Campylobacterota_A; class Desulfurellia; order Desulfurellales; family Hippeaceae; genus S144-51. The sequence goes on along the minus strand of CAZFWO010000075.1, from coordinate 5,376 downwards.
AAATCAGAAAAATATATTAATAAATGATGAGAAAGAAAATGCAGAGCACCTTATGCTTGTTGATTTAGCAAGAAACGATTTGGCAAGGGTATCTAAACGGGATAGTGTTAATGTCAAGAGTTTTATGAAGGCAGAAGAGTATTCCCATGTTATACACCTTGTATCTGAAGTTGAAGGGGAACTTAGAGAGGATGTTTCAACCTTTGATTTGATAGCAAATACATTTCCTGCAGGCACATTAAGCGGTGCTCCAAAGGTTAGGGCGATTGAAATTATAGATGAGATTGAAAATTATCCTCGTGGAGCATACGGCGGCTGTATTGGATATGTAGGATTTGATTCAAATGTTGATATGGCAATTACTATAAGAACGGCAGTTTTTAAAAATGGCACTGCAAGGCTTCAGGCAGGTGCAGGTATAGTCTATGACAGTAAACCGGAGAGTGAATATATGGAAACGATAAGTAAATTAAAAGCGCTCTTGAGAGCCGGAGGTATTGATGATAGTGTTGATAGATAACTACGATTCCTTTACATATAACATATACCATTACATTTTACATTTTGTCGATAACATCAGTGTTGTAAAAAACGATGAGGGTATAGACAAACTTAAAATGTTTAGCAATATTCAGGCAATAATCCTATCGCCAGGTCCCTCACATCCTGCAAATTCTCTTTTAACGCTTGATGCAATAGATTTTTTTAAAGGAAAGGTGCCTATTTTTGGTGTTTGTCTTGGAATGCAGGCAATAGGGTATTACTTTAAAGCAGGAATAAAAAGAGCAAAAACCATAATGCACGGCAAGGTTGACAGAATAACACATGCAGATTCACCTATATTTAAAGATATAGATAATCCTACAACTGTTGTGCGCTACCATTCGCTTGTTGTAGATAACGTAAAAAATCTAAATATAACTGCAAAATCTTTGTCGGATAATGAGATTATGGCAATAGAAAATAGAGAGATGGGTATCTACGGCGTTCAGTTTCATCCGGAATCTTATTTAACAAGAAATGGGATGCAGATAATTAAAAATTTTTTGGGGGTTGTTTATGATTAATTTGGCTATTAAAAGGATGGGTAAAGGTATGGATTTAAAGACAGAAGAGCTTGAAAAAATCTTTGATTTGATACTGGAGGGTGGGTTTGATGAGAATAGCATAGCTCAGTTTTTGAAGAAACTTGCCCAAAAAGGTGAATCGGCTGCTGAAATAGCTGCTGCTGCTAAAGCTATGAGAAAACACGCCGATAGTCTTAAATGCGAAATGGAATGTATGGATATAGTTGGAACAGGAGGGGACAAAAAGTCTACATTTAATATATCCACAGCAAGCGCTATTTGCTGTAGCTTGTTTTTACCGATTGCAAAACACGGCAATAGAGCTGTTAGTTCAAAATCGGGTTCTGCCGATGTCCTGGAAGCTTTGGGCATAAGAATAGATAGAAGAAAAAAAGAAGCCTATGAATTTTTAGAAAAAACAAATTTTACCTTTCTTTTTGCGCCATTTTTCCATCCTGCCATGAAAAATGTTGCACCTGTGAGAAAAAAGCTTGGTATAAGAACAATTTTTAACCTTTTGGGGCCGTTATGTAATCCGTTTAATCCCAAATTTCATGTTATAGGTGTATTTAATGAGGATTTTCTTTCACCTATGTTTGAAGCAAGTGAAACCCTGTCAATGGATAATGCTATATTTGTTTCATCAAAGGATGGCTTAGATGAGGTGAGCATTTCTGATGTTACTACGTGTTATCAGCGCAAAGGTTTGAACGAAAAGAGGTTTGAGTTTGACCCGAGGGATTTTAATATCTATGCGGATGTAAGTGCCGTTAAAGGGTATGATGCAAAAACCAATGCAAAACTTATGGTTGAAATGTTTGAGAATAAACATGAAAATCTGAAAAATGCCGTGGCGATTAATGCTGCCTTCGGACTTGTTGTAAGTGGTGTTGAAGATGATTTAAGGGATGCGTTTATGCTGTCAAAAGGGGTTATAGAAAATGGAAGCGTGCGAGATAAGTTAGAGGAACTAAAGAATGAATAGCTTACTTGAAAAGATTTTATTGAATAAGAGGTATGAGATTAGATACATAAAGGCTAACGGTGAGAGAAATAGAAAAATATACCATTTGAAGGATTATTTAAAAAAAGATTCGGTAAATATTATTGCGGAGATAAAGAGCAGATCGCCATCTGCAGGTTTTTTGAGGAATATAGATTTGGATGAAATTTTGCCCGTTTATGGCAGATACGCGTCGGCTGTGAGTGTTTTAACCGATGAGAAATTCTTTGGCGGGAGTTTTAACTTGTTAAAAAAGATTGCAGATGCGATAAAGTTGCCTGTTTTGTGCAAGGATTTTATTATCAATGAGGTTCAAATAGATAAGGCTTATGAATGTGGAGCCGACATTGTGCTTCTGATTGTAAGAATCCTGAATGATGAAGCATTGAATAATTTGTATAGATATGCCAAAAAATTGGGGCTTGATGTGTTTGTTGAGGTTCATTCTTTATCCGAACTTGAGAGGGTTAAATTTTTAATGCCGAAAATTGTCGGTGTAAATTCCAGGGATTTGGATACGCTTGAAATTTCTTTGGAAAGAGTCGGAGACATTTTGGATAGTATGGATTTTGAAACGATAAAGATAGCTGAAAGCGGTATAAAGACAAAGGATGATGTAAATTTTCTAAAAAATAGATGCGATGGTTTTTTGATAGGAGAAGCTTTAATGAAACACGGAGATAACCTTGAGGATAGATTTTTAAGTTTATTGTGATTTTGTTTAAAAGGATGAAAAATGAAAGTTAAATTTTGCGGAATGACAAATCTTGACGATGTTTTGCATGCGGTAGAACTCGGTGTCGACCTTGTCGGTTTTGTATTTTATGAAAAAAGCAAAAGATATATAAGCTATAAAAAAGCAAAGGAGATAATCGACAGTATAGACAAAAAAGATATTAAAACTGTCGGTGTTTTTGTTGATCAGAGTGATGACGAAATAAGGAAAGCATTTGAATTTTGCGGACTTGATTATGCGCAGGTGTATAGAGACATTAATAATATTAGCACTATAAGGGTCTATAGGATAAAAAACAAGCTACCTGAAAGCGTTGTTAACGGCTTGGTATTGTTTGACAGCTATACCAAATCGATTGGCGGAAGCGGCATATCGTTTGATTTGGATATCATAAAGGATATTGAATATAAAGATAGATTGATTGTTGCAGGCGGTGTGTCTATTGATAATATTGAAAGTATAGCCAGATACAATGTCTTCGGTGTTGATTTGGTTAGTTCGATTGAGGCATATCCCGGCAAAAAAAGTATAGAAAAGATGGAGGATTTTATGAGAGTTCTAAGGAGTTTGAAGGATGAATAGATATTTTGGGAGATATGGCGGACAATTTGTTCCGGAGACATTAATGAAGGCTTTAAGAGAACTTGAAGAGGCTTTTATCGCCTTTAAAAAGGATTCAAATGCCAAAAATGAATTTGACTACTATCTTAAAAATTATGCAGGCAGGCCTACACCTTTGTATTATGCCAGAAATTTGAGCAATTATGTTGGTGCTTCAGTTTATTTGAAACGCGAGGATCTGATGCATACGGGCGCGCATAAACTAAACAACACGCTGGGCCAAATACTGCTTGCAAAATTTATGGGTAAAAAGCGTATTATTGCGGAGACAGGTGCGGGTCAACACGGTGTGGCAACGGCTACAGCTGCGGCACTTTTTAATATGGAGTGTACTGTCTATATGGGCAAAAAGGATATGGAGCGCCAAGCGCCCAATGTTGAGCGAATGAAACTTCTTGGTGCAAGAGTAGTTAGCGTTGAAAAAGGCAGTATGACACTTAAAAGTGCAATAAATGAAGCTCTGCGCGATTGGGTAAAAAACGTTCAGACAACGCACTATTTAATAGGCAGTGCTGTCGGCCCGTATCCTTTTCCGGAAATTGTTAAATATTTCCAGTCCGTCATAGGAAAAGAGGCAAGAAAACAGATAATGCAGCAGGAAAAAAGATTGCCTGATAGTGTCGTGGCATGTGTAGGCGGCGGCAGTAACGCTATAGGTATATTCAGCGGGTTTGCAGAATATAAAGATATTGAACTAATAGGTGTTGAAGCAGGCGGTGAATCACTTGATCTTGGTAGACATTCGGCGACATTGACGATGGGCAGACCCGGAATTCTGCACGGAGCTTTGAGTTATCTATTACAGAATTCTTGTGGCCAGGTTGCAGATGTTCATTCAATTGCTGCGGGCCTTGATTATCCGGGTGTCGGACCTGAGCATAGCTACTTAAAGGATACGGGCAGGGTGAAGTACGATGTCTGTTTTGACAATGAAGCACTGAGTGCCTTTAAAAAATTAAGCAGGCTTGAGGGAATAATTCCTGCGCTTGAGAGTTCACATGCTGTGGGATATATTATTGAACATAGGGATAAATTTAAGGACAGTCTTGTTATTGTCAATCTATCCGGAAGAGGGGATAAGGACTTGGGGATTGTAAAAAAATACGGATTTTGAGGGAATGTTATGTAAAGTAATAGTATTAATTTTAAATTTTGAATCGGGAGATAAAAATGTGTAAGGTAGGTATATATCTTGTTTGTGATTATCCAAATAGGGATGATTTTTTGGATGCCGTTAGAATTTGTGAAGAATCAAACATCGAGTTTCTTGAAGTAGGTTTTCCGTTTTCCGACCCTGTGGCTGACGGTCCTGTTATAGAAAAAGCGGCGCTTGATGTGCTGAAAAAAGAAAATACAGACGATTTCATTGAGAGTTTGAGGCATGTGAGAGATATTTTTTCTAAGAAGCTGTATATTATGAGTTATGCAAATGTTATTTTTGGATATGGAATAGAGGATTTTGCAAGGAATGTGAATTTTATTGACGGTATTATAGTAGCTGATTTGCCTTTTGTTGAAAGTAGAGAATTTGAAACGGTTTTCGATAAGTATGGTATAAATATTGTGCATTTTGTAACGCCGGAGAGCAGTTTTGACGATATAGATAAAATTAAGGAAAACTCGAAAGATTTTATATATTTTGTATCCACAAGAGGAATTACAGGCGGCGGATTTAATATAGATAACGAGACTAAAGAAAAGATAAGATACACAATGAAGAATTTTCAAAACTTTGTTATTCTTGGATTCGGCATAAAAAACAGATATGATATAAAAGAGGCGTGCAGGTATGCAGATGGTGTTGTAATAGGCACAGAGGCTGTTAGAAACATAAATAACAGAAAGTTTAAGGAGTATATTAACGAATTAAAATGCTAACGAGACCACTGCACAATAGCTCAATAACAATATAATATACTGTTTCTTATCAACCCAGCACCTATTTTCGT
>CAZFWO010000074.1:0-7253 GCA_964522785.1 uncultured Desulfurellales bacterium | reverse complement strand
ATGGAGAACAATATTTGTTCGAGCTTTGTCAAAAAATATATCCATAACTCTGATAACTTTCATTCTTTTATTTTTAAAGAAAAATAGTTTTAAGGCAAGTTTTGTAAGAGGTAAAAGTACACGATCATCGTTAGAATCCCACTTTAATATATCTATATAGATGGAAAAGAATATAGAAATAACAAAAAATGCAGGCATAGTAGCGATACGGGAAATTACCGACATTGTATTATAATCTTTCAGAATTACATATATTAAAACAAAAAAAAGGATTATAGTTAAAATGAATCCTATAGCAACTAAAAAGTCGATTACAGACATGTATGTATTTTTATGTTGGAAACTCATTAATCTTAACTCCGATAATTGTAAATCATTCTCTTTTTTATCTTTTGTATTATTATGAATATTAATATTATTTGTATTATTGATTTGACTATTGAGTTCATAAGAATAAGAATTCCCTTGTTCATCAAGTACTTCAGCATCCAAACAAGCCATTGTTTTTTGTGCAAATTTACAATGACGATACACTATACGAAATTTCATTTTAGATCTATTTTTTGTATCTGCATAATATTTATCCAAAGCTTTTCTGAAGTCATCTAAACGTTTTTCAACTTTTCTCTCTTTTGGTGCTTTATAATCTTTTTCAAGTTTTTCGCATTCTTCTTGTAATTTTTCTTTCTTTTTTGGATCACTTTCATCTAATGATTTCTTTGTGCAATCTGCTATTTTCTCCAAAATATCTTTATTGTCTTTGTCATATATTATCAAAAAGTCAAGATTTCGAGGTTCAAGACAATCTTTATCAATATTAACTGGAGGCTTAATTTTTTTCCCCATCTTTTCTTTCATAGTTTCTGTGATTTCATCAACGGATTTACCATTATATCTTTCTTCAAAAAAACGATAAATTTCTATATATCGTTTTGCTACATCTTTTATTAAATTATTGTTGGATATAAAATTTTTATCATTGACTAATTCTTGGAGCGTCTCATAAATATTCCTGCACTTTTCTGCCATTTTTTTGTTAGATATCTTTTGCTCTGTCTTTTCTTCTGCCATTTTTTTACTCCTTTGTTTCTTATTTTTTTATATCCACCCTTTATGTAATGACGCAAGATGCATCTTCTATACGGGTTTATGGATGTTTCAATTACCATAATAATAATTAATCGTTTAAGAATCAAGTTTTTATATGGATATTGCATATATGTATTATGGATATATCTTATCTTATAAATAAACATTCTTTGATTAATTAATTATTTCTTTATGGATAAATAATAAAACTATTATAATAACCATAAAACCCAGATGAAAATATAAACTTTTTCATTTATCCTATCTTGATAAACCTATATCCATTTTCTCTTCATTCTCTATTTCTTTTTTATTTTCAATATCTATTTCATCTTTTTGATTTAATTCTTCAGCACTGTTATTTTTATGGATTTCTTGCTCATTTACATCGGTATTATGGCTCATATTCTTTATTTTTGTTTCCTTATTTTTCTCACTACCCATATTCCTTTCTCTATCCTCAATAAAATCCAGTGTGCTCATCTTTTCTTGCTCCTGCTGCACCTGCTCTTTAAATTCATCTTTACTGTTCGTAAAAACTATTGTGTCTTCTTTTGCCCTTGTAGCTGCTACATAAAAAGACTCCTGATTTGTTATTGAATTGGAATTATGTGCATAAATAGTGATATCCGATGTTTGGCCTTGAGATTTATAGTTTGTTATGCTGTAACCATAATCAATATAGGGATAATAGTTTTTGTTATCTTTACTGCTTGATATTATTACTTTCTCATTGTTTTGTTTTATAATTTCTAAATTGTCTTTTTTAATATCCGCAATAGTGCCTATTTCTCCATTGGATATATTCAGTTTCTTGTCGTTTTTTAGAAAGATAATCTTGTCATTGATTGAAAAATCTTTTTCATTTTCTTTAAAAACGGCTGCATTCTTTAATGTTTTGGCGTCAACAGAAATATATTTTTGCTTATTTTGTTTTTCTTGTTCTGTTTTTTCAAGTATTAAAGTATTGGACCTATTGTCTATTGCATTGACTCTATATTCACCTTTTAGTTTGCCTGAAAATATTATCAACTTATTGTTTTTATCGTAGCTTTCTGCAAAAACAGTATCCGTTGGTTTTAGATTTTTAGGTGAATAGATCTCTATCTTTTTATCATCATTGCCAATAAGAGCGTCATTTTTCAGCGAGTCTCTTATTGAACTGTTCAGCATTTCTTTTTCACTATTGGTGTTTGCAATAAGCAGAACATTCTTGTCCTCTTTTTTTAAAGATAGGAAAGTACTTTTTATAGTGTTTAATCTTTCAATACTGTTATTCATTTCCTTAATATTCCCTCTTTTTTCTAAGAAATCTATTGCTCCGGACAGATCTTTGCTGTTTAGTATTCTGGCAAGCTCTTCTTGTGTTTTTGTTTTAAATCTTATTGTCTGTTTCATATCAACGAAGCTATCCTTTGAAATATGATGTTGCATATCTTCAAAGGCTTTTCCTGCTTCTATCGGTTTGAACTGCTTTACATCTCCTATCAGAATAGTTTTTTGTGTATTTAATGAAACAATGAAGTGCATATCATAACTTGAAACCATACTTGCCTCATCAACAAACAAAACCGTGCCGCTTTGTGCGATGTCAATCTTATTTGATTCTATTAGCTGTTTGAATTTTGCTATTGTGTATGTATTTTCTATACCGGACTCTTTTAGCAGTCCTGCTACTTTTGCAGTCGGCGCTAAAGCTATTGTGTTAATACCCCTTTCTTTTAGTGAGCCGGCTATAGCTGTTATGGCAACGCTCTTTCCGCTTCCGGCATTACCTTGAACAATAAGATATTTATTATTTTGATTTAGAGCCTTTTCAATAAACTATTTCTGTCCGTCTGTATAGGTTATCTCTTTATTTAACTGAGAAGCAAAAATAAATCTTTCAGTTTCTTCTTTAGATAGGCTTTTGAAATTATCAACCTTTGGGTTATTTTTAATCATATCTATAGTTTCTTTTTCCTTCTGTTTTATAATGTCTGTTGTTATGTTGTTTTTCGGATATTTCATTTGGCTTTGCTTATCATAAGCAAGTTCTATGAGTTTTGATTGTCTAATGTGATTATCTATGGCTTTGTCTATATCTTGTATGGTGATATTTTGTCCAAGTGTTGATTTTAACAGATGTTCTTCAAGCTTTTCTTTTGTAAAAACTGAAGTCTCTTTGGATAAAAGCTCTTCAGAGAGTTCAAGATATTTTTCTAAGCTAATTTTTTCTTCACAACTTAAATTCTTGCTTTCTTGTATATCCAAGTCTAATGCCTGTTTTTTCAGGTTATTTAGACTTATGCCGAAGTTTTGTTTAAGCTGTCTATCTGCTATCTGTTTCATATCTTGATATGAGTAGTTTTTATCCTTTTCCTGCCTTGTATCCCAGCTTGCCTTCTGCTTTGCATCTCTTTCATATTTGAAGCTATCTTTATTTTTTTCATACTCCTTTTTTATAGCTTCGCTTCTTTTTGAGAAAAACTGTTTTATTTCGTCTTGATTTGTTCTAATATCAACAATGCCGGTTTTTCTGTTTATATCAATCTCATAACCCAAACTCTTAATCTTCTGAGCCAGTATGTGTTCCTGAATCTGTCCTATAAGCTTGTAGTTAGAATAAAGTTCGCGGTTATCTAAACTTCTAAATTTGCCATCTTGAGATTTTGTTGTATTTATGATTAAAACATGCTCGTGAACCTGAGGGTCATTTGCCCTTGAATTATAATGAGTAAATCTTGCATATAGAAGATTTTGAGTACGCTCTTTATTCATACCAGCTTTTCCGGTTCTTGTTTGGGCGTATCTTTCTTCTGCAGTTTCTAGGGCTTCTGAAATGCTTTGGTGAAATACCTTTTCTATTCTTCTATCTGCAAAAGCCAAAATAGAGGCATTTTTTGATAAGGAAAAGGTAAAATCCCAAGCGGCAGTTGCATCCTTTTTGTTTGCATTTTGACGTAATTTTTCATCTGTGTAGGGATTCATACCGTTAAGCACACTGTTAAACTGCTCTATTTTTACCTTGTCTTTTAGATTTAGTGACTCTGATACTTTTCCTCCCCAGAGGCTGTTTGTCTTATTTTCAGTGTTATAGTAGTAGGAAGAAGCCCCCGAAGGGCTCCTCTTGATTGGTTTTGATAACATAATTTTATCCTCTTTTTGTTTTAATTTTAACTTCAGTTTTAACCTTAATTAATGAATTAGAGATAGTTAGGATGTTATTCGCATCCTAACTATCTGTTGCGTTACTCTAAAAACCTGCTTGCGGAATTAACAATATTGTTTTCTTTTGTCTTTTCTATGGATTTTGATTTATTAGTATTATCAGCGGCAGCATTAGTAGTAGTGGTAGATGTAACAGTAATATTATTATCACCTTTATTTTCTGAAGTTTTACTGCTGTTATTTTTTGCATCTACGCTTTCATTCACCTCACTTTTAGCTGACAGATTCAGTGCCTTGTTTTTTAAAAAGAAATCAATATTACCGTTTTTTGGTATATCCATATACTGAAGCTTACCCTTATACCATTTCCTTGATAATTTCATATAGAATTCAAGATCATCTAAAACCATTATTTCACTTGGCAGAACAGCTCTTTCAATGACTCTGTTTCTATTAATATTAACGCTGTCAATCTTGGATACCTGAGGTGTTGAAAAGTCATTCTTTCCTGTGGTTTCGATTTGAGTTTCTCCTATCATTCTTGAGATTTTGTCCGCTGTATAATCATCATTGGCAGCAAACGATATTATAGTGTTGCAGTTATTTAATATATTGGCTATCTCGTGCTCTTTATATCTTGATTTTAATCCTTCGAGGCTTTGAGTTGACAGATATATTGCAACACCTTTGGAGCGCAAGAAAGAAAGTGCTTTATCCAGATTTCGTATGGTGCCGATATTGGCAAGTTCATCTATAAAGATTTTGATATCGACGTCTTTTCTATCCTTTCTTGCCATAAGTTTTGCAAACAAAACACTGAAGAAAGCTGCATTGAAGTTTTCTGTGGTGCTTATCTTGTCCTGCGGTACCGTAATATATAGATTTGAATTCGCATCTGAGTTTATCCACTTATTTATGGAAAATTCAGGATTAGATTTAGGTTCATAACCAAGGATTTTCATAAAAGACAGATTCACTCTTAAGGTAGATAATGTATCTGCAAGAGAAACACTGCTTCCTACATTAAGATTACTCGTCAAATCTTTTAATATGCCGCTGTCTGATTTGTGGAATATTTCATCTTCCACAACTTTTCTAATTTCACTGTTGTCTTTTATTCCTTTCTTGTATAGAAACTCAAAAAAGGATGATAGTATAAGTGCTGCATTGTCTGTGAAATATCTGTTTTTATCGTCTTGATGCGACGGAATAAAAGATGATGCAAGCAAATCTATATCAGCTTTATCTTCAATATCGTACATAAAATTCCATCTTGAACTTCTTATATCAAGGGGATTTAATACGCTATCTATGCCTTTTTTGAAGAATCTTTCCAAAAAATCACCCTTTGTATCAAATATGATATTTTTAGCAGATTGAATCCTATTTTTCATAATATTGGTCATAGCCTGCGTTTTACCGGAACCCGTAGTGCCTATAACAATTACATGTTTGCTTTCATCTTTCGGCTTGATTAACCTGCCTAAATCCTTCACTTTTCCCATCTTATATACCCTTATTCCACGCAGAATATCCTTGCTCGAGAGTTTCTTTGCATATGTTTTGACAACAAAAAAGCTTATTATAAAAACAGCAAAAGCAATAAATAAAGAATAGTAAAAGGCATTTGAATGAAATATAAGATGGAAGTATTTGTTATAGATATCCTGAGCGTAATAGAAACCCTCAGGCTTTTTTACGGCTCCAAAGTTGCCTTTTAACCAGAATACAAATAGATATCCGTAATATTTTGCCGTTTCTTTTAAAACATATATAATAGACTGGTTTTTAGATATGAAATAAGAAAATGAAATAAGAAACGATAGCAGACTGAAACCCACATTAAATAACAGGAAGTATTTAATGTACCTAATCTTATTAACAAGAATATCAAAACTTTCACCCATACCAACTATTGAATTTCTACTCATTAGCCAAACCTCCTTTTTCTTTGTTTCGATTTTGTAAAATGTTTTCAATTTCAGTTTCTGAAAGACCGGATTTTACAGATAGAGCAAGTAGAAGAGAAAAAATCTTGCTTTGGTTATTTTTGAGTTTTAAAAGAGCAGAAAGTATTTCAGAGACATCCTTTTTCTGATCCAGTATCTCAGCAAAAAACTGACTCCTGGTTTTTTTGGCACGTAACTGCTCCATAAGAGAGAAATCTGCGGTATTTAAGGAAATGTGACAATCAATTTTATTCATACACTTCTCCTTCTTCATTTTTATCTTCTATAATTTTCATGACATAACCTCGATAATACCAACCTTTGCTCGTAGTTCTTGCTGCAGTTCCTACTACAAGATATTTTCCGTAACAATAATATCTTGTTTTTATATCCATTATTTTGACCTTTAAAGATGAAATCTGCGCACTCTTTCCAGACCCTAATATTACAAATTTAAAGCCTTGTTTATATAGGTAGTCATATATTTGTCTGTTCATTTTTTTGGATTGGTTTTCTTTAAGAATCTTTCAACTCTTCTTTTTATCTTCTTTGCCTCTTCAAGTGCTACTTGTCTCATTAGAACCTCCTAAAATTAGTTTTTTGGTTAAACAAATAAACCGTCCATATTCCCGGCCAGGAATAAATCCACATTTTTTTGTGGATTTGATGGAATGGTATCTTATGTTTTTGGGCAATGCACCAGAGGGGGGTATAAAAAAATAAACTAAAAAAACCTTGATTTAATAGGAAATAATGTAAATAATATCCGAGGGGGCAAAAATTATGATTTTTATTTAATATTTTTTGGTTGAAAATTACAGAATTTTTTTTTGAATTTTATTAGTCTTTGCTATCGACACATTAGCTGACATTTTAGATAATCTGTTAGCGATGCTAATTTAAATTGATGGACATTATATCTCAAATTCACACAAACTGAAAAGCAGAAATCGCAGTATTATATTTTTTTGTCTTTTTCTTGCTTTTTTAATTTAAAATTTATTACTTATAATCCTATATCCTATTAAATTTACATTTCGCACAATCTCATTCACCCTGTCACTT
>CAZFWO010000073.1:0-7435 GCA_964522785.1 uncultured Desulfurellales bacterium | reverse complement strand
CTTGATAAGAAATATGGATTACGCAGTGGTTTCTTAATAGTTTCTCTTGCATTTTTTATTTGCTTTATACCTATCTTTAAAGTAAATTTTCTTCAATGTTTAAAGAATTGATTGTGCAAAGAATTTATGCCTTATATAAAATTGTAATATTTTTGGTTTCATTTATTCTCTTTTTGCATATGAAAAACGGATTTATCAACTATTACGTAATTTTTTTTGTATATTTTTTAGATGCCCTTCTTTTCTTTATCTTTAATAACAAATATTTTCAAACATTCTCACTCGCTGCGGACGTAGTATTTATATATTTTGTGTCCAGCCTTTTGTCAATAGAAGAGATGGTTATATTTTCAGTCGTACCTATTTTCTTTTCTTTTCTTTTTGTTGAACTCTATCTATCCGTTATTGTGCTGCTGTTAAGTTTTCTTGTGGTATTTTTTTATTCTGATTTAAATATTATCTTTGCCAATATATCTTATATAGCTGCGTTTATCTCTTCCTATTTGCTAAAACAATCTTTAAAGCAAAAAGAGCTTATAAAAAAGCAGAGGGAGTTTGACAAAGAATTCAATGATAAAATTACCATAGCAAAGCGTTTATCTCTGGAATTTGCCCATGAAATAAGGAATCCTCTTATGGGGATATCCGGTTCAATAGAGATATTGAAAGAATCTAAGGATGAAAAAACAAAAAAGAATATGATAGACATAGCAGAGCAAGAAATCGAAAGAGCCAATAATTTAATAAGAGACTTTCTTAATCTTGAAAAGCCGCACAAGATATATAAACGAAAGTTCGACATTTGCGATTTTTTATACAATTTTGCCCTGGAAAATGATAACCTTATTAAAATTGCCGTTCAATGCAAAGAAAGGTATCTACCTTTAAATGGTGATAGAGAGATGATTAGAAGAATGTTTAGCAATCTGATAAGAAATTCTATAGAGGCAAAGTCTCAGAATGTTACTATAGATGTTTCAAGTAATGACAAATTTGTTATTCTAATAGTCAAAGATGACGGTGTGGGTATTAATGTTGATGATAGTGATGCCAATAATATATTTTTGCCGTTTTTTACAACAAAAGAGCAGGGAAGTGGTCTGGGGTTATCCATATGTAAACAAATTGTAAATGCCCATTTGGGTTCTATAGATATATATAGCAAGAATGCTTTTATAATTAAATTAAAGAGGTTTTAATTATGCCCGATGGCTCCATATTAATAGTTGATGATGAAAAAAATATTAGAAATGTACTAAAAACCCACTTAGAATCCCTGGGTTATGATGTATTTACCGCAGACAAATTCAAAAATATAAAAAGTTTTAAGGATATAGATATAGTTCTTTTAGATGTGAGACTACCTGATGCAAACGGCATAGATTCCATAGAGGAAACAAAAAAAATGTTTCCTTACTGCGAAGTAATTATTATTACAGCATATGAAAAGAGCGCGCAGAGTGCTGTTAGGGGAATGAAAAAGGGTGCATTTGATTATCTTGTTAAGCCTTTTAAACTGAATGAACTGTCTTTAACCATAGAGAATGCCCTGGAAAAAGTATCGTTGAGAAAAGAGAATGAAGAGTTAAAAAGCACTATAAAGAATATTAAAAAGGGATGCTGTAATATTGTCGGTATAAGTAGCGAAATGCAAGATGTGTACAAAAAGATAAGAAAGGTTGCAAATTCAAATATAGCTGTTTTGATAAAAGGGGAGAGTGGTACGGGTAAGGAGCTGTGTGCTAAAACCATACACAGTTTAAGCGAAAGAACGGGTAAATTTGTAGCTATAAATTGTGCAGCAATACCTAAGGAACTGCTTGAAAGCGAGCTGTTCGGATACAAAAAGGGAGCCTTTAGCGGAGCTATAGCAGACAAGAAGGGTCTGTTAGAAGAGGCCGAATCTGGTAGTTTATTTCTTGATGAAATAGGCGATATGCCATTTGAGCTGCAATCAAAAATGTTAAGATTTCTCGAGGATTTTGAATTGAGGAGGCTTGGGAGTAATATATCAAAAAAGGTTGATGTAAGAATAATATCTGCAACCAATAGGGATTTGAATGACCTTATTAAAGCAAAGCGGTTTAGGGATGATTTGTTTTATAGATTATCCGGTTTTGTAATCAGTATTCCCCCTTTAAGAAATAGAAAAGAGGATATACCGCTTTTGATTAAGCATATTTTGGAAAATATAGATGAATCGAGAACATATTCAATAACATCTCAGGCACTTAAGGCGCTTCTTGTCTATGATTTTCCCGGGAATGTTAGAGAATTGAGAAATATACTGCATCAATCAGCCATAGTCAGCGATGGTAAGATTACTTATGAAAATTTGCCTGAATATGTGAAATCATTTAAATACAGTGAATCTATTGAAGGCAATAGTCTTGATGAGAAGGTGGAAAATTACGAAAAACAGATGATTATAAACGCCCTTTCAACAACAAAGGGCAATAAAACAAAAGCTGCAAAACTCCTTAATGTCTCGTTTAGGTCATTAAGATATAAGATTCAAAAGTATAACATAGAGGATTGATTATTTTTTATGTTTTAAAGAAAATTGTTTTGCTGCGTTTCTTGCTAATCTGTCTGCGATTTCATTCCCCTCTATTCCGCTGTGAGATTTTACTAAAATCCACTCAATTGAACTAAAAATGTTGGCATAGTTGCATATATCAAATAAAATTCGTTTATTTTGTTTTGAAATTTTATCCCTTAAAGGAAAGATAGCTTTGCCTGTACTCTTTTTTTTGGCAGCTAATTTTACTATATAGTCACAATCCGTATATACGATAACGTTGATGGGGCGCAAGTGAGAGAGAAATGAATATATATACTCAAAAGATTTTGCAATAGCCAAAAGCTCCATTGTAATTGAGTCCTTGCATTTTGAATGTCCTGAAAAATTTATGGTTTTTCTATCATCTTGAATCATATAGACACCCCATCCGCCACTTTCACTCTTTTTAAAACAGCTTCCGTCTGTATATACAGTAATATTCATATTAACATTCTAACTATCATTAAATGCAAAAGCAATACAGTTTCATTGAAGCTCTCTCGCATGGGTTAGTTGCAATGCACAGTTTATATAAACAATGGGGAGATAATTTTTGTTGCATAGGATAAAATTAAAGCAAGGAGTGTTGTACCAAGAGTTATAAAACTGGCTCCTTTTGTTCCGAGTTCTTTATTGATAGCGGCTATTGTAGCAACGCAGGGTATGTAAAATATAACAAAAACAGTAAATGTTAGCATCTGAGTCGGAGACATTACGTTGTTTACCATAGAAATACTGGATAACCCTAAAGCCTGATAGAGCATTATAAGCGTTAATTCCTTTTTAAGAATGCCGAATATAAGCACAACACCGAGCGCCGAAGGGAGCCCCAAAAAATTGTATAAAATGGGCTTAAAAATATCATTTATATATATGTCAAGATGGTAATAGGCTATGATAGCCAGAACAATGCTTCCTATAATTAGCATAGGAACGGCAAGATAAATAAAATCTTTGACTTTATACCATGTTTTCATAAGAAGAGTTCTTAATGTGGGCATTCTGTATGGCGGTATGTCAATAATTATTTCAGGGCTTATTCCCGGAAGAAATCTCTTTAATATTGCGCCGCTCAATAAAATAATTAACAGATTAAAGGCATACAGACCTATTACATACATATAGCCGAGAAAGTAGCCTACAAGTCCCATAATAACCGTGGTACGAGCCGAGCATGGAATTAGAGATGCAAGGAAGGATGTTATATATTTCTCTTTTTTGCTCTTTAATATCCTTGTTGCCATGATTGCTGGCACGCTACATCCGTAGCCAGCAACAAAAGGAATAACACTTGTGCCGTGGACACCCATTTTGTGCATTGTTGAATCCATCAGGTATGCGATACGGGGCAGATATCCTATATCCTCTAAAAATGATATAATGAATAAAAAAGGTAGAAGATATGGTAGTGCTATTCCCATTGCCGCCCCAATACCGTCAACAGCACCTTTTGTTGTCGAAAACAATAATCTATTATGGATAGTCTGAGATAGATAGCTATCTACATGATCAAATATTCCCATAACAAGGTTTTCTACAGGTACGCCGCCATGAAATACAGTATAAAATATGCCTATAAATATAATAAACATAAATATATATCCAAATACAGGGTGCATTAAGACATCATCTATTCTCGGTTCTATACTCTTTTTTACTATTTTTTTTACTTTCGATGTATGTTCGAATATATTCATACACAAAGCATGTCTTTGATTTACAATGACCATGCCGTTTTCCAATTCCATTTTTGCATTATCCAATATCGCTTCGCATGGGGTGTTATGAACCATATCTTCGCACGGCTTGAATCCCTCTACTGCTTTAACAGCAACTAATTTATTGGGCCACTTTGTATTTTTTACATTGTTTTGTATGCACTCACTAAGCCTTGAAATTTTTTCTTCAACATTTTTTGAATATACACAGCGTTTTCTTGGTTTCTTGGCATCCTTGATGCTTAATAGAAGCTCTTTTACACCTTTGCCTTTTTTGGCTATTATGGGAACAATTCTAACACCCAAAGTTTCCTCAAGCTTTTTGATGTCTATTTCTATGCCCTTTTTTTCGGCTTCATCCATCATATTAAGTGCGACAATCATAGGTTTTTCCAGAGACATTAATTCCAGTGTGAGTTCAATACTCCTTATTAACATAGAAGCATCTATAATATTTATTATAACATCTATGTTCATTGAAAAGAGGGCTTTTACAGTTTCTTTTTCCGCATCATCATACCAGCTTAAAGAGTATGTTCCTGGCAAATCAACAATCTCTACAAGTTCATTGTCTACAAATGTTTTTCCTTTTGTATAGGATACGGTAGCTCCGGGAAAATTTGCAGCGAGACTTCTATACCCTGCTATACTGTTAAAAAGCGTACTCTTGCCACAATTGGGCTGTCCCACGAGGGCAACAGTTGTCATGAGAGCTCTTGCACCTCTATTTTGGAAGCTACTCCTCTTCCTATAACTATGTTGGAATTATTGATTGTTATCATAAAAGGCCCCTTTAGTGGCGCCCTTCTTTTTATAGTTATTAAAACACCTGGCAAAATACCAAGTTTCATTAACCTGTCCCTTGCTTTGCAGCCACCCTCTATGGAAGAAACCCTATAGGTTTGATTTACATTGGCGTACGTTAATTTCATAGTTCACAAGTTTATACTTGGGAGAATTTTTAGTCAAGCCCATCTTTTTTATCTATCTTCATTATCTCTTCCTTCAATATTTTTATCTCCTTTTTTATAGATAAAAGAATAAAAGGAACGGAAAGCCATAAGAAAATAAATGATACTATAAAAATAATAAGTAGCATAGAGAATATTATAGATAATGTTGTGTTGAATGATTTTTCGATTATAAAACCGAATTGATTAAGCATTTTTTACACCAACTACAGCAACAAAACCACCTTCCCCATGACCCTTTTTCGGCTGTTGTATTTCATTTATATTCTTTGTGCTGTTTCCAAAGAGTGTTTGATATACGCCTTTTATCTCAAATCCTGTATCGTTTAGCAAACTTTCTATCTCTTCTTCAGAGAAAAAGGTTACATTCTTATAAAACTTATTTTTTTCTTTTTTAATCATATATTCTTGACCTATAGCGCTGTTTTTATCGACAATGGCGACTATTACTTCTCCATTCGGTTTTAGAATTCTGTTAATCTCCTGAAGTGTTCTTTTAGGATCTGCAACAAAACATATTGTTACAGCCAACAGAGCAAAGTCATACCCTCCATCTTTAAGAGGCAACTTTTCCGCATACCCATAGTGTGCTTCAATACCTCTTTCTTTTGCTATCCTTGCCATCTCTTTCGATGGTTCAACACCTTCTTTTATATTCAAAGGATGTGCGAACCTGCCGCTTCCAACGCCTATTTCTATACCTTTTTTGTTTCGTGGTATAACTTTCTCAAGCATCAGCAACTCACTTTCGTAAACAGCTCTATTTTTATCAAACCACTCTTCGTATTCTTCGTAATATTCTTCAAATACACTTACATTCTTTTTTGCTTCAAGATAGTATTGTATAGCATCATAGATATTTTCTTTATTGACCAGTATAGATTCTATGCCAAGCTGTTTAATTAGTCTCTCTCTCGATTTTTGCCCCATATTTCTTGCTATAAATGTTTTTACATCTGATAAAAATTTTACTATTAAGTCGGGGTCGTCATGGTGCTTGTTGTCGTTTTTGATGTAGGGGTTTTCTCTTTGTTCGATGAGATTGCCGTTTTCATCGAATATGCTATATAAAGGAGATACTCCGAAGTGTCCTTTCCATAAACTCTTTTTGTCCTTTTGAGTTGATATGGCTATAAACTTTCTCATAAGCTTCCTCCACTAATAAAATAGTTATGAAATTGTATTGAAAATATTGTATATAAGCAAGAAAAACAGTATTATTAACATTAGAAGATTATATAATTCTAAAATTGGAGGATATTCCTATGAATAAAACTGTATCTTTGGTTTTATCCGGTGGTGGCGCGCGCGGATATGCCCATATAGGTGTTATAGATGTTTTGAAAGAAAAAGGCTATGTTATTAAATCTATTGCAGGAACTTCTATGGGTGCACTTATAGGAGGATTGGAGGCTTGTGGTAAATTAAACGAGTACAGAGAATGGGTGACAAAGAAATCGCTTTTTGATATAGCAAAATTGGTTGACTTCAACTTGAAATCCGGTTTGTCCAAAGGACTGATTAAGGGAGATGCAATTTTTGGCAATATGAAAAAGCTTTTCGGTGATAAACTAATTGAGAATTTACCCATTAAATTTACTGCCATAGCGGTTAACTTAACGAGGCAGAAGGAAATATGGTATCAAAAAGGCAGCCTGATTAATGCTATAAGGGCATCTTCTGCAATACCCGGCATATTTGTTCCTACATATAAAAACGGAGAGATTATAGTTGACGGTGGTATTCTAAACAATATGCCCACGGCGCCTACAATGGGCGATGATACCGATTTAACAATTGCAGTTAATGTCAACAGCAATATTGAAAATACATATCCCATACAATTTGAAGATAGTAGGCTTGAGAAATTTTGGAAAAAAGCCTTTGATTTTAAAGATGATCCAAAAGCTTTAGCCATAAATCTTATGATGGATTGTATCGGAAAATACAGAATGGCAGAGTATCCGGCAGATATCACAATTAATATTTCAAGGAAGCTATGCGGTGTCTTTGATTTTCACAAACATAGAGAGGTGATAGAAATCGGAAGAAAAATCGCTTCAAAAATCATTGAATAAAGTGGGGATGATGAGACCACTGCGCAGTAACTCAATAACAATATAATGTACTGTTTCTTATCAAACTCTTTCAACTCAAGGATGTGTATGTGTATGTGTAAGTGT
>CAZFWO010000072.1:0-7442 GCA_964522785.1 uncultured Desulfurellales bacterium | reverse complement strand
TCTATCTATAAGAATAGGTGACGGGTCATATTCGTTTCAAGAACTTGATAAGAAACTGTACAATGCAATAGTCTCTTAATTTAACCTATGTGAAATTATATGCGAGTTTATCCTATATAATATTTCGCGTAAGATCAAAGTTTAATCTATTTTGTTTAATAGATTGTATGAGGCTTTGACGCAGTCATTCAGACTTACACCGTAAAATGCATTCCCTGTTATAAAAATACCTCCGTTGTTTTCTTCAAAACATGCAACATCTTTAAGGATATTTTTATGGTTAAGTCCATATTGGGGAATGGCTTTTGCATATCTTTCCACATGTGAGTACTCAAAAGGCTTAAAAATCTTCGCACTGCGTTGCAGCTCTTTAACAGATAATTCAATGGGATTTTGTTTATAGGCACTGTCACTTTTTAAAGCACCGCCTATCACAACTCTCACAAGCAGCTTATTTTTATCTGCTCTAAAATCAAATATGCTTGAATCAAATAAAACACCTATTACATCCCTAATATCCCGCAAATTGAACAGGTAACCGAAAGAATTGGTCACATCTGGCAAATTCTTTCTATCAAAACCTAAGCTTACAACATTAACAGGAGCATATTCAATTGAAGATAGAATTTGTGAAAAATCCCTATCCATGGCTTTGAAAATCTTAGAAAGCGCATATGATGGAATTGCAAAAACAACACAGTCTGCTTCTATAGAACCGTTTTCTAATTCAATAACATACCGTTTGCTGTTCTTTCTAAGAGATACAACTGTATTATTAATTACCACTATGTTGCTTGAAAGATGTTTTATAAAACTTCCCACACCCATTTTAAAAGACATTAATTTTGCAGAAAAAGGACCTGAGGCTGATGATGTATTGGCTTTTCTTTCTTTCATCAAAACAATAAGCCCTTTTATCAATGAGCCATATTGACGCTCTATCTCTTTTATTCTCAAAAAAGTCGAGTCCATACTCATATTTTTGGGGTTTCCTGCGTATACTCCGCACGCCATGGGTCCTATCAACTTATCGAGCATCTCCTGGCCTAACCTTCTTTTGACAAAACTTTCAAGTGTTTCATCTTCCATTTTGGCTTTTATGAAAAATTCTTCAACTATTCTCAAACGCCCAAGCGGTGTTAAAAAATTATTAAATATATTAAATAAGAGATTTACTGGATTCTCTGGCAGCTCATACAGTTTTGAATTTGAGAAAATAAATCTTCTTCTTGCATCATCTTTGCTTTGTATTACATTATCTCCAAAATTCGACTCTTCTATAAGTTTTTTTATCTCTTCTTTGTTGTCCAAAAAACCGTTAGGTCCTGCTTCTATTGTATATCCATCCTCTTTAAACGTGCAGGCTTTCCCGCCTATAAAAGGATTTTTTTCTATAAGTGTTACCTCATTTGTTGTATACTTTTTTAATATATATGCTGCAGATACACCCGATATACCCCCGCCAACAACAACTATTTTCATTTAAACCCCTCTTTTAAATATTTTGATAAAAATGAAATAAAGTCTTCATCGTCATTAAAGCAATCTATTCTTTTAAAATACTTTATTCCGTTTTTTTTGGCCAGATTTTTATATTCAATATCAATTTCATAGACCGTTTCCGTATTATCGGATATAAAACTTATAGGAACAACAATTAAAGCATCATGATTTTGCGCAAGCAGTTTAATAGCCTGTGCAGTTTCCGGTTTAAGCCACTCTATATGTCCCAATTTTGATTGAAAAGCAAGGTATATCGGGGCATCTATCCTCTTTTGCAAGTAATTTATAAAAACTTCCAGGTCATGTCTATACGGATCATTTGTTTTCTTTGCCAATCTTTCAGGCAACGAATGCGCACTTAATACAATGGCCGTTTTGTATTCCTTAGGCACACTCTTCAAAGCAGCATCTATCCTTTTTTCAATCAAATCAAAAAACTCTCCAAATATGCAAAATGGAGGAAAAACTTTATTTACCTTTTTTAAAATATTACCGTGCGTCGTATGAGAATAGAACCCATAAAGGGGAATATAGATAAAATTACCCCTTTTAATAAATGGTTTGCTATAGCTAAACATGCAGCGTACATCTATATTTGTACCCTTTTTCAGCTTCTCAGCCTGTCTGCAACTTATATCAAAAATAGGAGAGGACTTAACCTTTTTGTAGATCAAATATGCGCCTTTAGAACGAAAAAGTGTAATCAAAAGGGCTGCAATAAATCTTGCGGGCTGTTTTATATGTATTATATTGTTGTCATTAAACATATTAAACAAAAAAGGGGGTATATCGAGTGGATTTCTTATACCGCCAAGATTCACAAGCGTAATATTTTTTTTCAAATTCAACACCTCATAAACAATATAACACAGTTGTGCCAAGAAAAAAACAAAAAATAAGACATTTAAGAAACAATAACAATATAATATACTGTTTCTTATCAAACTCTTTCAACTCAAGGTATATGTTGTGTTGTAGGTATTGGTTTTGGGTAATGGGTTTTGGGTGCGGGGTGATTAGGTTATCTAAAATTCATATTCGTTTCAAGAACTTGATAAGAAACTATACACTGTGCAGTGGCCTCCATATGAGTGTTAAAGAGTTACAGTATATACTTTATCAAGAAAAAAATGGTGCCGAGGGCGGGATTTGAACCCGCACGAGAGTTATCTCACCACCCCCTCAAGGTGGCGTGTCTACCTATTCCACCACCTCGGCAGTTAAATGAAACCTTAAAGTGAGTTATTCAATATCCTATTTTTATCGTCTTGTCAAGATAGATATTTTACAACTCTCAAACTGGAGCGGATGACGGGGTTTGAACCCGCGACCCCAAGCTTGGGAAGCTTGTGCTCTACCAACTGAGCTACATCCGCTAAAAAATCTTAGGCTTTTGAAACTTCAAAAGCCTAAGATTAAGATTATGAGCTTTTATCCTGCAAGTCCATGAGGATACTGAAATACACCAGCCCAAACTACCAGATACCTGAGTAAAAATCCACCGAGCAAAACCAATGCAGATGCAAAAGCAGCCATTCCCTTTGAGTTTTCCTTTACAGACGCATATGCTTCAATAAGCAGGGGGGATATAAGTCCAAAAATCAAGAAACCTATTGTAAATAATGGATTGGTTAAAAGAAGATATGCGCTCTTAATTACTGCAAGATTGCCTCCCCTTGCAAAATCAAAATACGCAAAAATGATTAAAAGCTCAGAAGAAATCAGGAATATATCAAGGCTTTCTATAAAATGGAAGTAATGCTCTGATTCATGATCTTTCTTACCAGCCAAAATCCACATGAGAAGAGCACAACCTGTAGATAAGGCACTTACGGTAAACAGCAGAGGTAATGCAGGTGTATGCCAGAACGGAATTCCCACATTAGCGCTGAGCAATAAACCTGTGTATGTTGTTACACCAAATCCGCAGAACATAGCAAGATAGCCCATCCATTTTTTAAATGTTTCTTTTTCTAAATATGCTGCTATTATGTACAAAATACCAAAAAGATATACGCCGTTTATGATAATCATACCGCGTGCTATCCATGAATGAGCTATACCTTTCACCCAAAAAGCCAGTAAAAATCTAAACATATCAAGCAAATCAATGACCAAGAATATCAGTCCGAAGCTCAATATTGCTATACCAAGTAGCGTAACGCCTATTCCAAACATTTTGCCTTTATTAAATCTCAGCTCGCCCAATATTCCGAGAGCAACAGTAGCCCCTCCTAATCCACCGAAGAAAAGATATATCATTACGTTCCATCCCCAAACATGCTGCTGAATTAAATCCATAATAGCCTCCTTATTTTATATAATATACCTTGGGTTTGCATCCCATGTATTCGCCCAAAGGTTTAGCCTCGCCGCTATCGACAAGTTTAGCTACCTCAGAATTCGGATCATCCAAATCACCGAATATCCTTGCATGTCCTACGCATGTGGCAACACAACTCGGCTCCTGGCCCTCTTCCAATCTATCAACACAAAATGTACATTTGTCAACATGAGCCTGATGATGTCTTGCATCTTCTCCAAAGAACTTTTTATCTTCTTCCAGATCTTCCAATTCGTATTCATATCTTGCATCATAAGGACAAGCCTCGATACAATATCCGCATCCCAAGCATAGATCGTAATTTATTAAGACTATTCCGTCTTTATTTCTAAATGTTGCTCCTGTAGGACATACAGATTCGCAAGGCGGATTTTCGCAATGCATACATATTGTCGGGAAAAACTCTCTTTTAACCTCGGGGAATTTGCCGTCTTCCAGTTCTGTTACCCTTGTTCTCCACTTGCCACCCTCTTCAGCCCAAAACGGCGTCTGATTCCACTGGGAGCAAGCTGCCATACAGGCTTTGCAACCCAGGCATGCTTTAACATTCATTACCATACCGTATCTAGCCATTGTATCCTCCAAACTATATTTTTCTCACTCTTACCGTAAATTGGCAACTCATGGCACTGGCCGTTACAGGACCTAATCTGTAGGGTATTAATCTACCCAAATCAACACCCTTACCAGATGCATATGTCAAAAGTTTGTTGTCTACACCAAAGTCACTCATAGTATACAAAGTATCAGGCCTTACAAGCTCTGTCAAATGAACAAATGATTGAATCTTTTGACCCGATACACTGTTTTCAACCTCTATCTTATCACCCTCTTTTAATCCAAGTTCTTTTGCCTTCTCAGGATTAATCCAAAAACCAAAGTTTTCTGCAGGATACCTTTCTGTTATAGACATAAGAAGAGGATTATCCGCTGTTGTCAAATATGTTTGTGTAGGAGTCTTTCCAAAAGCAAAGAAAAATTCATTGTCTTTTGGTTCAAATGCCTCTTTTGCGCCTTTTCTATATTCTATAGGTATATAAGTTAATATAGGATTCCAATGCTCATCGTACCCATAAGCGTAATTAAAATGGGCAAATAGGGTTGTGTATATTTCCAATCTTCCAGAGAATGTAGGAACAGGTAGTTTGTAAGGCATGCCAGCTTCTTCCATAAGCTGCTTTTTATCTTTAAGTTTTAAAACACCCTTTTTCTCAAGCGCTCCTTTGAGTTGTTCAGGTGTCATTCCAAGCTTCTTGCTAATCTCTTTGAGTGCTATATCTCCGAATGCTGCATATAACTCTTTTTCACCTTTCCATGCTTTGCCAAGTTCTTTAGCAACTGTACCAAATTTCCATCCTGTGAATGAACTTATTATGCCAGCAGCTGTTTGGTAAGAACCGCCAAACGCTTTTGAAATCATAGTAAGAATTTCTCCTCCACTTTTGACCTCTCCAATCTGGCTTACAGATGGAAATCTTTTTCTGAGCACCATATCCGTATTTGGGCCATCAGGATAAATCTCACTCTCTTTTTCAAGATAGGTTTTATCCGGAAGTATTACATCTGCAAACTGTGCTGTATCAGATGGCAAAATCTCGGTTACAACAACAAGTTTTAAATTAGGATTTGTAAATGCCTTTACCCATGTATTATAACCGTAATAATCCTTCATTGGGTTTGTTGAATAGATATAAGCCATCTTCATTTTGTAAGGTTGACCATTCCAGCTTAGCTTGCCCTCAACAGCTTCTTGGAAACCTGAGTTTGTAAATAGTGAGAAAGGTATGCCTTTTTCACCCTTTTGCTTTCTGTAATCAAAATATGCCCTTGAGAAATGGGGATATCCTCTAAATAGAGGGAATTTCCCGGAATACATCATTCCTTCAAGCTTTCCTACCATCCCAAGCAATCCAGGAGCCATAGCTGAAGCCATCATAAGCGCTTGAGGATTATTCAGCTTTCCGGATTCATAAGCTTTCGTGAATTTTTCCATACCCTCTCTGTCTTCAGGCGAATACAGCCATCCGCCTTCTTTATCAATTCCACCTACAAGAACATTTAAAATAGCGGCGGCTTTTCTTGCCTGAACTACATTTTCATATCTCCCGTCAAGCCATCCTGGATGTACTGCAGCAGGTCTTATTCTTGAGAATTTTTCTGCAATTTCTTTTATGTCTTTTGCGGGTATACCACATATTTTGGCAGCCCATTCAGGCGTTGCATTTTTTACTGCATCCCAAAGATAGTCAAAGGATGTTTTAACCTTTTTACCTTGGTATGTTAATCCCTTAGGAGCAAATAAAGCCGGTTTTAATTTCGGATTTTCTTTAAGATTATTGTTGGTAAATCCAGGCACTTCGGTTATTTTTTCTGTTATTTCGTCATATACAAAGTATTTTTCTGCAAACGGCAATGCTTCGGGGTTGGTGTTTTGTCCTAAAGCTTCGGGCATTCCGTTATTATCTACTATTAAAAATGGAGCATCTGAATATTTTCTTAAAAATTCATCTTCATATCCTTTTTCTTTGATTACGCTCCTTATAATAGACATTAAAAAAGGCAAATCTGTTCCGGGCTTTATAGGAACCCACATATCAGCTTTGGCAGCAACCTCGCTCTGTCTTGGGTCAACGGCTATAACTTCCATGCCGTTTTCCTTGCCTTTACTAAATCTAACGGCTCTTGATACAGATATACCCGCTATGGCGGAATTTGAACCAATAGTCATTAAGAGCTTTGTATTATCCATATCAACAAGCAATTCATCGTGTGTAATCATAGTTCCAACAGTAGCATTTGCACCAGCATGTTCGGCCATAACGCACTGCTGCATTGGAGAACCAATCATATTTGGTGAACCTATAGATGCCAGAAATGCAAATGCGCCAAGTCTTTCAAAGGCGCACGCTCTTTGGCCCGCAAAAATAGAGAACTCATGGGGCTGAATATTATTTTCTCTTACTTTCTTAGCTATGTAATCATAAGCCTCTTTCCATGTCGCCTTTCTAAATTTCCATTCACCCCTCTTTGAACCCTCAACCCTTATAAGCGGGTGAGTAATTCTATCTGGGTTGTAGACAGTCCTAATACCGGATTGTCCTCTTGCACAAATCTTTCCCCTATTAAGTGTGGAATTTTTGTTTCCATCAATCTTAATAGGTTTTTTAAAATTCCCATCCACTCTTGTTCTAACAACAATATCGCATGCTGTAGAACAAAAGCTACAAATGTTCGGATAATACTTGATACTCCCTTTAGGTTTCTTCACGTTTGGCGTATAAAGACCTGCTTTTGCAGTAGGCTTGAAAAACATTAAGCCACCGCCCACAAGCGAAGATAACTTAAGGAAGGATCTTCTATTCAAAGAAATCATAACCAACCTCCATCCGTAATTCAATTCATTGCTAAAATTACTTACAGAAGAGTATTATATACAAAAAAAATCGTTGTGCAAGTCTTGAATAAAGTTCAGTAGTGTAAAATTAATTTTATTACTGCTTCTTGCTATTTTTCTCTTATTCCCTTTTTGAGACCACTGCATAATCCATATTTCTTATCAAGTTCTCGAAACGAATATGAATTTTAGATGAATTTT
>CAZFWO010000071.1:0-7487 GCA_964522785.1 uncultured Desulfurellales bacterium | reverse complement strand
ATAAACTTTTAGAAAAAATCGGTATACACGAAGGTGGCGAGGAAACCATTTATTTACATGAGCTTTTTGAAAGGCAAAATTCTAACTATTGGGATATTCAATGGTCAGCCGTAAAGCTTGTTGCAGAAAAGGATAAAGATGAGATTTCCAAGTTGCTCGCTAAAAGCAGTTATGAAAATCAGTATGGTATATTGTCCATTTTTAATGAGATAATTAAAGACAAACAGAATTATGAAAAAGCTGGTAAGGGTGTGCTTTATTCTGTATCTCATTCGCTTCTTCAATCCGCGTTAGCAGCTCAAAAAAGTATTAAGACAATTAATAGAGATAGTGAGCCGGGTGAAAAGTGTCAGATGTGCGGGGAATTTGAGGTTTTGCATACTAAGAGATACAAAAAGGATATATCCGCAAAAGAGTACTCAAATAACATAAGGTCATTTTGGGAAAAAGTTGAGAATCTCTGGAAAGACTCGCCTGACTTTAAGAAAGGTGAGAGGCTGTGTTCCATCTGTTTAACCAAGAGAATCATTGATAAGTCCATAGATAAAGACCATATTCTGAATAGTGTTTTTAGAAAAGCTGAAAGTTTCCCGTCAACAACAATGATAGCATTACACAATTACTACAATAGAAAAGACGTGGATAGTCTTGAAGAACAGAAAAAGGTAGCTCAAGCACTATATGAAAACGAGTCAGTCAAGATTGAGGGCTTGAAAAACAAGGATAAATACTATGCAATTTTGATTATGGACGGAGATAAAATAGGTGATTTGGTTAATGGAAAAACTATTGGCTCAACATGGAAATCTATTATGCATCCTGATATTGTCCATAGATTAGAAAATGAAAATTTTGATGAAAAATACAGAAAAAATTGGGCAAAGATTTTTGAAAAATACAAAAAAAGACTGTTAACACCATCTATCCACGCTGCGATATCTGAATCCTTAGGTGATTTTGCAATATACGGAGTATCTTCTATTATTAAGAAGCATGAAGGAAAATTAATATATGCCGGTGGAGATGATGTCTGTGCTGTTATGCCCATTGATACTGTTTTTGATGCAGCAAATGAAATACAGAAATATTATAAATCCAATTTCAGAATAATTACTGAAAATGGTGATAGCAAAAAGATAAGTGAAATCTTTAAGCCAGAAGCTGGTAAACTTTCTATAAATTTAGGTAGCGGCGAAAAGGATAATGACAAGATTGGTATATCAGCTGGTATTTTGGTATGCCATCATAAAGAAAATTTATCGGAAATGATAAATAGGGCGCATAGCTTACTTGATAGTAAAGCAAAAGAAGAGGCTGGAAGGAACGCCTGTGCGATTGAATTAAGAAAAAGGAGCGGAGGTAGCAGGTATTTTGTTAGAAAATGGAGTGATGAAGATTTGTGGGATGCATTTA
Organism: uncultured Desulfurellales bacterium; assembly: GCA_964522785.1. Lineage (GTDB taxonomy): Bacteria > Campylobacterota_A > Desulfurellia > Desulfurellales > Hippeaceae > S144-51. The sequence goes on along the minus strand of CAZFWO010000071.1, from coordinate 6,074 downwards.
AGAGTATAGGAAAGTCTATAAAGGAAAACGTGTCTACATCTTTGGTTTACCGTTTAGAGATGTTTAGGGATGGTATAGAGGCTATAATTAACAGAAGTATTGACAATAAAGATAAATTGGAGTTGATAGGAAAGTTTATAAAAAAGCAGCTTGAGCGTTCTTGGATAGTGTCTGGAGAAGAAGATACTATAGCTAAGCAGATTAGAGATGTAATAATAAAAAAGGGTGAAAAACTGCAATTTGAGCCTGATGGACTTATAATTGCCGGATTTTTACATGGAGGTAAAAAGTGATACTTAATTGGTATAGATTTAAGCCGGTTGACACGCTCTTTTTTAGGGGTGCAGAACCGATGGAAATGGGTGAAAGCCATATTTCAACACCTGTTTTTCCACCATCCCCGCATACCATTGCGGGTGCTTTAAGAACTGCTGTGCTTGTCAGGCATGGAATAAATTTCAGTGATTATGCAAGTAAAAGTTTTGATAATAATGATATTCTCGAAAGTATCGGAAGATATGATGAGCAAGCTCCATTTGATATTACCGGACCTTTGTTTATGTATGGTAATAGTATTTTTGTGCCGGCTCCTTATGCTTGGTATATGAACAAATCTCATAAAGCAAATTTAAATGAATACAAAAAGGCGGAGATTGACGTGATTAGGAGTTTTCAACTTGAAAGTGATCTAATTAAAACAAGCAGATCTGATACATATTGGGCAAAGCCGGTAGATGATGAGCTTATTTCTCTTGGTGGCTATTGGATGAAGCTTGATGATTTAAATATGAGCAAAAGTAGAATAGAAATATATTCCTTAAACTATTTTATTGGCTTTGAACAGAGGGTGGGGATAGCTTTAGAAAACAGTAGAAAGGTAAGAGAAAGTCATATCTATTCATTTAATCATGCAAGACTAAAGGATGGTTGTGATTTGGTTTTTGGTGTTAATAGAAAATTACCTCTGGATGATAAAGGTGTATTAAAGCTTGGAGCAGAGCAGAGGTTTGGAAGATATGAGATATTGAAAGATGCTTTAAAGTTGCAAAACAAAGGTGATTTGCATATGGCACTTTCAATAGTACCAAAAAGCGAAGATGCAAACGATAATATTGTTGCAACAGGTAAAATTATATACCTTGGCGGTTGGGATTTAGCGAGGGGTTTTCATAAAGATATGATTGGGTATTTTCCTACCGGGAGTGTTTTTAAAGAAAAGATAAATAATAATTGTATAGCAATACATTAGGAGGATTAAAAAATGTTTAAAAAGGAATTGGTTTCTATGATTTCATTTTATGCTATTGCTCCAGTTCATGCTGGCAGCGGTTCATCTACGGGTGCAGTTGATAACCCTATACAAAGGGAAAGGCACACAAATTGGCCTGTAATTCAGGCAAGTGCTGTTAAAGGTGCTATGAGATCGCATTTTAGGAGATTTTTTGGAGACGATGAGGACAAAAAAGGTGAAGAAAAATTGATAAATTATATTTTTGGCTCCGATGAACAGGATGATTGGGATAAAAACAAAGATTCTATCCCAGGAGCTATTTCTGTAAGTGATGCAAAATTACTTACTATGCCTGTTAGGAGCAATGTTGCTCCTTTTGTTTGGGTTACATCACCTGCGGTTTTAAAAAGACTTAAAAGCGACCTTGAGTTTATGGGGATTTATAATTTGGGTGAAGTGCCAACTGTTGACTCTGAAAAGGCTATCATAATAGGCGATTGGGATTTTAACGGAAGGGTTATACTTGAGGATGTAGTGGTAGATGTTGGCGAGAAAAGTAACTCCGAAAAGTTGGAGCAATTTTTTAATGATAATTTTCCAGAGGTTGATAAGCTACTTTTAATATCTGATGAAATGTTTAAATATGTTGTTGACAACTGCACGGAGATTCAAACGCAAATAAAAATAGACGAAGGAACAGGCACAACAAAAGATGGATCATTAAGATACGAAGAACTCTTGCCGTCTGATACTGTTCTGTATTCTATTGTTTATTTTAGCAAAGCCGCTAATAATAGACTTAAACCTGATGGTGTAATGGAAAATGTAAAAACTTTTATAAAGGACTTTTTGCAGGTTGGAGGGGATGAGACATTGGGCAGAGGTATATGTAAGATTAGATGGGTAGAATAGAGAATATGATAGATCTTGAGAAACTTCGGGCAAACGATAAGCTTAAAGAGATTTGCAAACAATACAATGTTAAAGCTTTGTATGTTTTTGGGTCTGTTGCAAAAAAAAGCAACAACAAAGAAAGTGATTTAGACCTACTGGTAGAATTTTCAGGAAAGAAAAATCTATTCAAGATTATTCAGCTATCGCAGCATATTTCTGACTTATTTCAAATAGATGTTGACTTGGTTACAAAAGAAGCTTTAAGCAAATATTTAATAGACAAAATTGAGAAAGAAAAGGAAATAATTTATGAGCAATAATAGAGACAGCGTTTATCTTTTGCATATCAGAGACGCTATAGATTTAATTGAAGAATTTGCAAAAGGTATGACAGAAGAGGATTTTGTCAATAATAAACTTGTTCAAAGTGCAGTAATAAGACAACTTGAAATAATAGGAGAGGCTTCAAGGTATATTTCTCAAGAAACTAAGAATAACTATTCCAACATACCTTGGAGGGTTATTCAGGGTATGAGAAATGTTTTGATTCATGAATATTTTGGTGTTGACTTAAGCGCTGTTTGGGATGTTATAGAAAATGACTTGGACAATCTAAAGAAACAAATTTTAGAAATAATTAACGCGGAGGGTTTTGAAAAATGAGGACAATAGGGCAAGAAAGGGCTTCCTATGCCTTAGAGAAGGTCTTAAATTTGAAATGCGATAGAAAGGATTTTAAATCATTTTCAGCAGGTGTTCCTTCGATGATTTTACAAAATGGGTTTGGTCAGGTTTTAGCTTTCCTTTTGGCAAAGGGGACGGATAAGCATATAGTGATGTTTGAGATAATTAAAGAGTGGTTAGTTAGAAATCATCTTGCACAGGGAGAAGATAAGGAAAAATTTGTTAGGAGCTTAAATAATATGTCTCAGCAGGATTATCTTATGGCACAAAATGAAGCATTAAAACTTCTTGAATGGGTGAAAAGGTATGCAAACGCAGATCTCGGGGGTGAATAATGGTTTTTTATCCTCTTAATAAAGAGCAAAATCAGTTGATTAATAATTTTAGTAATGGCAACTTTTCTCTGTGGTATAATAAGTATGTGCCACTCAGTGATGACAAATCATTCAAAGCATCTGATTTAAATGGAAAAACTGATAGGGCTGTTGAGTTATACAAAGAACAATTTGAAAAAATGAAAAGTGGCTTAAAAAAACTTCTAAAAAATAAACACATCCAGCAAATAGATCTTTGTAAAAAATTTTCAGAAAAATCCAATCTTGAGTATGTCTCTGTTTATGCGAAGTTAAAAAGTCCTTTGATTGTTGGCATTGGTAAAACACATCCCAATGAAACGAGCATGATTTTTGATCGCAATATTGGTGTTCCATATATACCTTCAAGTTCAATAAAAGGTGTTACAAGATTTTCTTTTATACTTTCTCAGATTTTGAACGATGACTACACAATTAATGAAAGATATAAAAACAAAGAGAAGATAGATTTAGGTGAACTTGGAGATTTCGTAAAATTGTTTGGCGGAGAAAACAAAGTCGAAAAAGATAAAACAGAATCTTTTAAAGGTGGCGTTATTTTTCTTGATGCCTATCCTGCTGATCTACCATCATTAAAAATAGATATTATGAACCCTCACTATGGTGATTATTATAAAGATGAGACGGGGAAAACCCCTCCTGCTGATTATCTAACGCCTGTTCCTATAAAGTTTTTAACTGTTAAAGAGAGAACGGAGTATGTTTTCAGAATTATTGGAAATAAGGGACTCATAGAGCAAGCTAAAGAAACTTTAAAAAAGGCAATTACAGAAGAAGGGGTTGGTGCAAAAACAGCGTTGGACTATGGGATATTTGATATTATTGAGTATAGCGAACCTCAGTCGCTTGATCTTGAGTATAAGAAATATCTTGATGAGAATATTTCTCCAGAGGAGAAAGAAAGGTTAAGGCGAGAGAATTTTATAGAAAAAGTAAAGAATTATTCAGGGAATATTGATGAGATTTTTGATCAATGGCAAAAAGATGAGTATTTAAAAAAAGATAAGGAAATAGCAAAAGCGCTTAAGAGTAAGGTTAAAAAGAAAAAGTCAAATGGTGAATTTACTAATCAATACAAAATTATTGCAGATATTCTGGAAATAGATTTAGAAAGTGATAGTTCCAGAAAAACTCAACAATCACCATCAGATAATAGTATTGAAAAAGCACTTGCTGAGCTGGATAAACACATAAAGAAGGGAAAGATCTCAAAAAAGGAGTATAATAAATTGGCCACAAAATACAAAGAAAAAGAATTTAAAGACATTAAAGAGGTAGTAGATAAATTATCGCAAATAAAGAAGCTTATGAAAAAATGAGAGGGAGTTCTATTTTCCTCGTCTTTTCCCATAAGCTTACAGATAGGCAAATTGACGAGTTGAAGAGCGTCGGAATAGATAATTTTGAGTATATGCCCCGTAGTCTCCAGAATTTGTGGAGCGGTGTTTTGCCTGATATTGAAAGCTTGCAGGATTATATAAAACCTGTTTTTGAATGGTTGGATGCAAAAGCTAAAAAAGGCGATTGGGTTTTGGTTCAGGGGGATTTTGGCGCTGTGTATTTGATTGTTGATTTTTGCTTTAAGAGAGGTTTTGTTCCTGTTTATGCAACAACGAAGAGAAACACAGTTGAGAAAATGGAAAATGGAAAATTGATAAAGATTTCACAGTTTGAGCATGTGAGATTTAGAAAATACGAGAGGTTGTGATATGAACTTAGCTGTCGTTTTGGTTAGTGACCAGACAATACCCAATGTGGTTTATTTGAAGAATTTGCTTAACTACGGTGAAGGATTTGACAAAATTCTTTTAGTAACCACACAAAAAATGGAAGAAAAAGGGAAAAGTGATGCGATTTTAAAGGCTGTGGGGGAAGAATTTTTATATAATAAAAAACATAAAAAGATTTTCGTAGATCAGAATATGCTATTCGATGTCAAAGAAAAGCTTGCCGGTTACTTCAATGGTACGAATTTTGATAAAGTCTTTGTAAATTTAACCGGCGGAACAAAGATTATGGCGTTGGGCGCATATATGTTTTTTGAAAGAATGAACAATGCCTACATGGTCTATTTACCGATAGGGAAAACAGCTTATAAGCAAATTAAACCTCTGGGCAAAGACGGGAAAGCTGTGGATGTACCGATAGAGTATAGAATGGATGTTGATGCATACTTAGATGCTTTGGGTGTAGAGCATGAGTATTCAAAGCCGACAAATTTAGAATTGGCTAAGTATATTTTTGATAGATACATGGAGAACGATGATATTTTTAAAGAGCTTACTAAAATACTAAGATGGTACAGAGAAGGTAAGGATAAAAACGGCAACAAAAAAGACCCGAAAAAGATAAAAAAGAGCGAGGACTATTCAAAGATAAAGGAGCTTTTAGAAAAAGTAGATATAAATGCAGATAATTATGATTTCAGACGCAGAACCTGGATTGATTTTTTTAGCGGTGGCTGGTTCGAAGAGTATGTTTACTCCATTATTAAAGATTTGTGTGTTTATGATACGAAAATAAATGTTAAGAGAAAAACAATTGCTGATAATGAGTTTGATGTGGTTTTTATAAAGGATAATAGTTTGTATGTAATTGAGTGCAAAACAGGGGACATGAAAAGTAATGAAATAACGAATAGTTTATATAAGGCAGCTGAACTTAATAAGGAGTTGGGCTTAGGGGCTAAAACATATTTTGTTACATTAAGCAAGGTTGTTTTAGAAGAAAAGATAAAAAACAAGTTAAATGGAAGGTCTGAACTGGTGGGTGTAAATATAATTTATAGGGATAATATAGAAGAAAAGGGATTAAGAGAAATTTTTGGTAAATTTAAATGCAAATAGGCAACTTTAATTTTTCCATTATCGAACTTAGATTTAAACCGATTG
>CAZFWO010000070.1:0-7543 GCA_964522785.1 uncultured Desulfurellales bacterium | reverse complement strand
CAAAAGACAAATGATTTTAATAGGCGACAGCTTGATTAAACCATCTCTCATTAGATGCCTGCTATCTATTTTTTTCTAAATATTATTTGGGAATTCTCAACATCCGCAACAATACTTTCGCCCTGAACAATCTTTCCGGCAAGAACTTCTCTTGCCAACGCTGTTTCCACTTTGCTTTGTATATATCTTCTAAGCGGCCTTGCCCCATAGACAGGATCAAAACCTTCATCAGCTATTCTATCTATCACTCTTTCGCTAAATTCAACTTTATAGCCCTTCTCTTCAACCTTCTTTCTTGTTTTGTCAAGCAGAAGCTTAACTATTTGTTTTATCTCATTTTTGCCCAGTGGATTGAATACAATAATTTCATCCACCCTGTTCAAGAATTCTGGTTTGAAAAGCTTTTTCATCTCCTCATTTACAGCTGAAACAGCCCTGTTAAACTCTAATTTATAACCTTCACTACCTGGTTCTCCCTTGATTCTTATTAAATATTCACTGCCTACATTGGACGTCATAATAATAATTGTGTTTCTAAAATCAACAGTTACTCCTTTTGAATCTGTTAATCGCCCATCGTCGAGCACCTGAAGTAATATATTAAATACATCAGCGTGGGCTTTTTCTATCTCATCAAGTAAAACAACAGAATATGGCCTCCTTCGCACAGCCTCTGTTAACTGTCCACCCTCTTCATATCCTACATAGCCTGGCGGTGCTCCTATAAGTCTTGATACAGAAAATTTTTCCATATATTCACTCATATCTATTCTGACAATTGCACGTTCATCGTCAAACAGATATTCTGCCAAAGCCTTTGACAGCTCTGTTTTACCAACGCCAGTCGGACCTAAAAATATAAAAGATGCAATGGGTCTGTTCTGATCGGATAGTCCTGCACGAGACCTCAATATTGCCTCACTAACAGATTTTACTGCATGCTCTTGCCCAACAACACGTTTTTTAATTATATCTTCCATTTTAAGCAGCTTCTCTCTCTCACTTTCCAACATCTTGGCAACAGGTATACCCGTCCATTTAGATACGACAGTAGCTATCTCTTCCTCTGTAACCTCTTCTTTTAAAAGTCTATTCTCCAATGAATTAAGTTCTTTATTTTTTTCTTCTAACTCATTGGAAAGTTTGGGCATCCTGCCATACTTTAGTTCGCTGGCTTTTTCAAAATCGCCGTTTCTTTCAGCTTTTTCTATCTCGGTTTTAATTTTATCCAATTCTTCCTTTATAGCGTGAATTTCACTAATAATACCCTTTTCATAGTCCCATTTTGCTTTTATACCGTTAAGATCCTCCTTTAATTGAGACAGTTCTTTTTCTATGTCATCCAGTCTCTTTTTGGAATCTTTATCATTTTCTTTTTTTAGAGCTTGTTTTTCTATTTCAAGCTGCGCTATCTTTCTTTTCAAATTATCAACAGGTTCTATTTCACTTTCAAGTTGGGTTTTTAGGCTTGCAGCAGCTTCATCTACAAGATCTATGGCTTTATCTGGCAAAAATCTATCGGTAATATATCGATGACTCAGTGTAGCTGCAGCAACTATTGCAGAATCTTTAATCTTTACACCATGATGAATCTCATACTTTTCTTTTAAACCCCTAAGTATGGATATTGTATCTTCAACACTCGGCTCTTTTACAAAAACAGGTTGAAATCTCCTCTGAAGCGCTGCATCCTTTTCTATATACTTTCTATATTCTTTAAGTGTAGTTGCACCTATACATCTCAATTCACCACGAGCCAGCATCGGTTTCAACATATTCGATGCATCCATAGATCCCTCTGCCGCTCCTGCACCGACAACCGTATGCAGTTCATCTATAAACAGAATAATTCTACCCTCAGAACGCTTAACTTCATTTAGTACAGCCTTTAGTCGCTCCTCAAATTCGCCCCTGAATTTCGCACCGGCAACTAAAGCTCCGAGATCCAAAGCTATAATTGTTTTATCTTTCAAACTTTCCGGCACGTCTCGTGCAACAATCCTCTGAGCCAATCCCTCAATAATAGCTGTCTTGCCGACTCCCGGCTCACCTATCAAAACGGGGTTGTTCTTTGTTCTCCTTGATAAAATTTGAATGCTTCTCCTTATCTCATCATCTCTGCCTATAACAGGATCAAGTTTTCCGCTCCTGGCGAGTTCTGTCATATCTCTGCCATACTTCTTTAGTGCTTCATATTTTTCTTCGGGATTTTGATCTGTCACCCTTGTTGCGCCCCTTATATCAATCAAAGCCTTTAAAATCTCATCCTTTTTAATTCCAAATTGTTTAAAAGTTTCAGCCGCATCGCATTTTTCAGATAAAGCAACAAGAAAATGTTCTACACTCACATACTCATCTTCCATAAGCTTCATCTGTGCTTCCGCGCGTTTAAACACATCATCCAATTCCTTTGTTATATAAAACTGAGTCGACGTCGAGGATGAAAGCTCAACCTTTGGAATTCTTTCTATAAATTCATCAATTTTAGCTCTAAAACCGTTTATATCTACTCCGAGTTTTTTGAGCGTTGAAACGGCAACACTGTCACTATCCGATGTTATAGCCCTTAAAAGATGAAAAGAACTAATCTCTTGATTTTTGTGAGATTCTGCAATCGCCTTTGCATTCTGCAGAGCCTCTTGCGATTTTACTGTTAGTCTATTTATATCCATTTTACACCCCCATATATTCCGATATTAGAACCATAGGGGACGCGGGTCCCCCACAGCACTAATATCAGCTATTTCTCTTCCTTTTCAATAGGAATACTTTTAGGCTTGGATTCGGCTTTTTTAGGCAATGTCAGTTTTAAAACTCCATCCTTATATTTTGCCTTAATAGCAGTGGCATCAACATTATCCGGAAGCAAAAAGCTTCTTACAAACGAACCGTAGCTTCTTTCCATTCTATAATAATTTTTATCCTTCTCCTCTTTCTCAAACTTCCTCTCTCCTGAAATTACAAGGGTGTTATTCTCCAGATTAACCTTTAAATCCTCCTCCTTCATTCCCGGCGCTTCTACCTCAATTATAACAGATTCTTTATCCTCGTAAACATCCACAGCCGGGACCCATTCGCCGCCCTCTTTTGAGACAGTACTCGTAGGCAACAGACCCTCAAAAACCTTATTCAGTCTATCCTGCAGCGTTGTTAATTCTCTGAAAGGCTCCAGTTTACTCAGCATTTTAATACCTCCTTTTACTAAAACTTCAAAAATAAATATAATCCTTATATCAATATTGTCAAGGTTTGGAATAAATTTTTTTGTTTTTTCTATAAATCCATTATTGATAGCATTATATTGATACATTAAGACTTGACAATATTATTATAAAGGTTATATTGTTTTATGTGATTTTTTAATAAAGAGGTGAAACCATGAAAGATCCTTACAAGGTTCTCGGTTTAGATAAAAGTGCAACAGAAGAAGAGATAAAAAAAGCCTATAGAAAACTCGCAAGAAAGTACCATCCCGATCTCAATCCCAACAACAAAGAGGCTGAAGTAAAGTTTAAAGAGATAAACGAAGCTTACTCTATTCTGTCGGATAAAGAGAAAAAAGCTCAGTACGATAAATTCGGATTTTCAGGATTTGGGGGTGCAGAAGCATCCGGTGCAAACTATGAAGATATGTTTAGAAATTTTTCATCAGGAGGATTTAGGTATAGTAACTCGTCTGAGGGATTTGATATAGGCGATATATTTGAAAATCTGTTCGGTGCATCCGGAAATAGGGGATTTAGAAGCGCATATGAACCCAAGGGCGCAGATGTGTATTACAATATAAATCTAAGCTTTAAAGATGCAGTTAAAGGAACAACAGTAACATTAAACATAAATGGAGAAAATATTAATGTAAAAATACCTGCAGGAATAAAAAACGGATCAAAATTAAAGGTTAAAGGCAAAGGGCAAAAAGGAGCAGGTGGAAGGGGTGATCTGTATCTCATAGTAAATGTAGAAAGTAATCCAAATTTTGAAATAAAAGACGGCAAGTTGTATACATCGTTTGAAATACCTCTTACGACAGCTCTATTTGGAGGAAAAGCAAAAATTAAAACACTCGATGGAGATATAACAATAAAGATACCTAAAGGCACTCAATGTAATCAAATTTTTAAAATAAATTCAAAAGGTATAGGAAATAATCCTTTATACGCAAAAGTCAACATAGCAATACCAAAAAATATAGAAGAAAATGAAAACTTAAAAAAACTATTAGAGGTTTAAACAATGAGTGCAAAAAAAGGTTTTTATACTATTGGAATGGTAGCAGAGATTCTAAATATACATCCACACACATTAAGAGAATATGAGCGCGAAGAGTTGATAAAACCGAGCCGTTCATCAGGCAATATAAGGCTTTATTCAGACAAGGACATAGAGGATATAAAATTCATAAGAGAGATGACTCAAGGATTGGGAGTCAATTTAGCAGGTGTTGATATAATAATGAGAATGAAAAATCAAATAGAGGAACTGCATACAATTATAGAAAATTTGGAGAAAGCTCTACGGAAGAAAATTGAAGAAGAACATCAAAGAAAAGGCAGTTTATTAGTAAAAAATCCGACAAACATAGTACAAATAAAGATAGAGAAGGAATAAGAAACAATAGCAGACATGTATTGTTAATAGCATACAAATAAAAAGGTTGACAAAATCACTATGCAGTTTAAATTTAAAAATGTGGGGAATACATTACAAAGTTTAGATTATTTAGATTATATTGAAAGTTTTAAAATTATCGGTGAAATAGATGGTTTTCTCGATAAAAACAATTATAGCATAGCTTTTCTTGATAAAAAAGGAAATATTGTATATATGAACAGAAATTTTTTTAAAAAATATCTCAATCTGTCTTCCCTTAATCATTCAGAAAAGCCTTTTTTAAAAGAGTTAAATCCCGAGTTATGGCTAAATATATATAAGTCAAAAAATTTATCAAACCAAAACATGAGAGTCATAAAATTATTTAACAGGACAAAAAGGTTCATAGGTCATTTATTTATCTTGAAAGAAAAAGAAATATTGCCGATTAATTTTAATACTCATTCCATAAAAGATATTTTTTCTAGAAATATATACGATGGACTTTATTTGGCAGATGCAGAGGCTAATACAATAAAAACAAACAATTCTTACGAGAAAATCTCCCTTTTGCCGGAAACAGAGGTTTGCGGTAGAAATTTGAAAGAATTAGAAGAGAAAGGGTATTTTTCAAAAAGTGTCACTTTGCTTGTGCTAGAAAGATTAAAATCAAAAGAAAGTAAAAATAAAATTTCTATACGTCAGGAGATCATAACAGGCAAAGAAGCACTTGTAACCGGTATCCCCATATTTTCTCAAAGTGGAAAAATTAAATATGTAATAACTATAGTACAAGAAATAATACCTATTATAGATATAAGTAATAAATTAGAGTCCTCATCTAACAATAAAATATGGAATGGCTTTAGCGAAGAAGAAAACAAAGAATATATGATTAAGTTTAATAACAATTTTTTTGTCGCCAGAGATAAAAAAACAAAAAACATAGTAAATACCGTAGAAAAAGCTTCTCTAAATTCAGTACCTATTTTATTAAAAGGCGAGACAGGCGTGGGGAAAGACATGATGGCTAAATATATACATTATCTCAAATGCAAACAGCAAAGAAGAAATTTACCTTTTATGATGATAAATTGTTCTGCAATTCCCAAAGACCTTCTAGAGATAGAGTTATTTGGATATGAACCAGGGGCGTTTTCTGGAGCAGAAAGAAAAGGCAAAAAAGGTCTCATAGAATTGGCCAATGACGGAATTCTTTTTCTGAATGAGATAGGAGAAATGCCACTTGATTTGCAGGCAAAACTTTTAACAGTTCTTGACAGCGGAGTTGTAAGAAGGGTAGGAGGAACAAAGGAACTTAAAATAAAGTTTCAGATAGTATCGGCAACCAATAAAAATCTGGAAAAAAGTGTAGAAGAAAAAAGTTTTAGAGAAGATTTATATTACAGGATAAACGCTATAACCATAGAAATATCGCCCCTAAGAGAAAGAAAAGATGATATTTTACCTCTTATATTTTTCTTTGTTAATAAAATGTATAAGGATAGAAAAATATCGGATAAAAAAGTTTTGCCTTCAGCCGTCTTAGAGATGCTTATTAATTACAGATGGCCGGGTAATGTAAGAGAGCTGATGCATGTTGTGGAAAGTATATATACTTTATCTAAAGGGGAAATTATTACTGTAAACGATTTACCTTCTAAAATACTAGAAAATGAATTTAACGATTCAGCCGATAGATCATTTTCACCTTTACGAGATACTGTTAAGCAGTATGAAATAAATTTAATAAAAGAATCCATAAAAAAATTCGGTAGCATAACCAAAGCAGCAGAAGTATTAAAAGTTGATGTGTCCACACTCAGAAGAAAACTAAAAAAATAGTTAATGCTAAATGCAATGTTGCGCTACCTCGTGCAATTCTGCTCGATTTATATTTTACAGTCTTTTAAAAGATTGTTGTCAAAATAGGCTTTATTTTCAAAAACAACTTAGGAATATATTTTGCTCAATAATTGGCAGATAAATTCGAATAGGAGGTGTGCTATGAAACTTTATGCATTTAGCAGTGGGATTTTAAAAAGCACAAAGGATAAGTTTACTCTTGCGAAAGGTATAGGAGAATCGTTTGATATACCTGTTCCTTACTATTTTTTAGAAGTGGATGGGAAAAAAGTGCTGATTGATGCCGGTATTTCTCCGGGATGCGTTAAAGATCCAAGAGGTACCTGGGGAGATATAGTCGATGTTTATTATCCTGTTATGAAGGAAAAACAAAAGCCGGTAAACGCTCTAAAAAACATAGGTGTCAATCCAGAGGATGTGGATTACATTATTGTTACTCATTTACATCTTGATCATGCGGGCAGTTTGAAATACTTTCCAAATGCTAAAGTAATAGTTCAGTTAAATGAACTGAGATATGCTTTTTTCCCTGATCCAATTATGAAAGGGGCGTATATAGAAGACGATATTAAAGACCCATCAATAAACTATGCACCTATTGCTGGAATAAGGAGTATGTTTGGGGGTAGAATATTTATATTCCCAACAGCAGGTCACACACCTGGGCATCAAAGCATAATGGTTAGACTTGAAAAATACGGGCCTGTAATAATTACAGGAGATGCGATATATTTGCATGAGAATTTGGCTGATGGTGTGCCGCCTGGTTTTGCCATAGATTTTGCCAAAACGCTTGAAAGCTATGATGTAATTAATAATTTGGCTGAAGAAGAAAATGCAAAAATCTGGTATGGACATGACCCGGAAAGTTTCTCCAAGATTAAATTGGCTCCGCAATATTATGAATAAAAAATAAAATGGAGGTGTATAATGCAATATTCTGTACCTAATGATACTGTTTTTGCAGTTAGGAACGTTAAAATAAAATTTGGATCAGGTGTGCTTTCAGAAATAGGATATGAGGCAAATTTACTGAAGATAAAATCTGCCCTTATAGTTACAGACGAAAATATAAACAAGAATACTG
>CAZFWO010000069.1:0-7688 GCA_964522785.1 uncultured Desulfurellales bacterium | reverse complement strand
TTTAAGGAAGCGGTAGCTCTATAAAATTTATTCAAAATGCGGATTATCACAAAATGAGTGGCTAAAAAGGCATTTATGGTAACTATGTATAGTATTTTAAGGTCTAAATTGAGAAAAAGGGTTAGATTTAATGAAATCGTGGTTCATAGTATATAAAAGTGCAACTCCAATAAAGAGTTGGGCGGAATAAAATAATATGAAATCTAGAGCTAATGAACTTCTCGAAAGATCAATTGCTGCCATGGTTGCGGCAATTGAAATTTATAACAAGCCTGATTTCCTATATCGAGAGGAAACATTTTCAGTATTAGCCCTTAATTCATGGGAATTACTCATAAAGGCGAAATGGTTAAAAAATAACGCCAACAAACTTCGGGCATTATATGTTACCGAGAGAAAAAAGAATAAGAATGGCTCTCTAAGCAAAAAGATAACTATCAAAAAGACTAGAAGCGGCAATCCATTTACGCATAGTATTGATTTTTTGGTGAAGAAATTAGTCGAAAATAAACAGCTTGATAATCGTATATGGAAAAACATCCAAGCGTTAATGGAAATGAGAGATTCCTCGATTCATTTTTATAATCATGGGAATTTGTTTTCAAAGAGACTGCAAGAAATTGGGTCTGCTTCTTTAAAAAACTATGTGAATATAATGAGTGATTGGTTTGACAGAGATTTGTCTGATTTTAATTTTTATCTTATGCCATTAACTTTCATTTCCATTCCCACCTCAACAGATGCTATCATCTTGAACCCCCAAGAGAAGAATTTTCTAAAATTTATAGATAATCTCGAAGCAGATGATAAAGCAGATGACAATAGGTTTTCGATAGCGGTTAATGTCGATATTAAATTCACAAGATCAAAAGCAAAGGATGCGCTTAATGTAAAGATTTCTAATGATCCAAATGCAACTGAAGTGCGATTGACCGAGGAACAAATACGAGAAAAATATCCTTGGGATTATGACACATTGTGTCAAAGGTGTTCTGAAAGGTATTCTGATTTCAAAATGAATCAAAAATATCATGATATACGCAAATCACTCTTTGATGATGACAGGTATTGCAAAGTAAGGCATTTGGATCCTGGAAATCCCAATAGTCAGAAAAAAGTTTTTTATAACCCTAATATATTGAATGAATTAGACAAACATTATATCAAGAGCCCAACAACCCGCTCCACCTGACCGCTATTCCGCTGCGCTCCATCACGGCAAGTTAGCTAAAACGTTAGGCAATTTAAAAAAACTCAAAAAAATTAGAAAAATTTCAATCCCAAATTACATCGTCAATAATTGGCTAAAATTAATTGTTTTTAGACTTTTTAATAATATATGATAGAATAATTTTAAATTGATATTTATCTTTTTGGCTCGGAGGTTGAAAAGGGAAAGAAAGAGCTGATTTCTTCACTTGCATAAACTAATATGATGAGATAATAGTTGAAAATGGTAACTCTATTTATGCTTAAAAAAGATGTAGCAAGAGGAGTTATTGACATATATCCAAACAGCGTATATAAATAATCCACTAAGGACTTAATTTTAGGAAAAGTTTGCGAGTTTAGAAAAATGCAAAGGTTTTAAAAAATTGGAAGATTATAAATTATCTTTTACAGCAGCATCCTTAATGTCTTACGAGATGCAAATCACAGCTAAAGCATATTTAGAATGTAGTGGCAATTGGGATTGCACTTTAGAGAAAATTCTTGCTTCTAACCTGCTTCAAAAAAATAAACTATCAACACAAAAACGAGAATTCAAAGAATTTAAGATTCGCTTAATGCATTTAAATAACGAGGAGATAAAATTTTTATCAGAAGGTATATTTGAAAAAGAAATAGCGTTTTTGTCTTGTATAAAATCCTACACCCTTTTACGAGAATTTGTTCTTGAAGTCATTAGAAACAAAAAGCTTCTATTTGATAATATTATTTTTGAGAGTGACTGGAATAATTTTTTTGAATCTAAAAAAGAGAAAAGCAGAAAACTTGCCAATGTGTCGGAATATACGCAAAAAAAGATTAAACAGGTAATATTTAAGATATTGAAAGATGCGCAAATTATTCGCATAGTGAAAAAGCAAAAAATCATAGAAGATATATATTTGGATAAACAATTCATTGAAATAGTTTGTAGAGATAATCCAAGTTTGCTAAAGTTATTTTTGATCAGTGATACAGATATAAAAAATTATTGCAGGTGAAATTTATGATGAATCTTTCAGAACAGTTCGACAAGCTTTATGAACAAACCAAAAGTGAAAGTTTTATAAAAATGCTGGCTCTTGGCGGTGAGGTTCCTTTTTTTGTTTTTTCATATGATATTGCTATGCAGGATGATATATATAATTGCATTATAAAATTAAAAAACAGGCTCAAAAAAGTTGGCATAGAGGTTTCTTTATTAAATCTCTATGATATTGCAATATCTGTTTTGCAAAAAAGAAATCTTTTTGACAAGATTTTAGAGAAAGAAAAAGAAGTTAAAAAAGAAAGAATGCTTGAGATATTGGTTAATATTCTTGATACACAGACATCATTAACCGACGAAATTATTGATAATATTGTTCCGGAATCAAAAATCGTTTTCTTGTATGGAATCGGAGAGGTTTTTCCCTACATCCGCTCTCACGCCATATTAAACAACCTACAAAGCAAAATAAAAAACATGCCAACTATAATATTTTTCCCCGGAACATATAATGGCAGAGAGCTTAGTCTTTTTGGGATAATGAGGGATAATAATTTTTACAGAGCGTTTAATCTAAATAAACTTATAGAGGAAAATCATGATTAAAAATTTATTCGCTAAAGATATAGAAAGAAACATTGAAGGCGTTATTAAAGCCGATGAGATTTCTGATGAAATTATACAACAAGAAGTAGAAGAATATATTATTACAGCAGAACTTGAGCAAAAACTCAGCAAATTTTTTAGTATTTATAAACAAAATCTTGATGGAGAACTTAAAGATAGCGGTGTTTGGATATCGGGTTTTTTCGGCTCAGGAAAATCTCATTTACTCAAAGTCTTATCTTATATTTTAAGCGGCAAAGAGATAAATGGTGAAAAAATCGGCAGAAAACTCTTAGAAAAAATAGAGGATTTTGAGTTAAAACATAATATTGAACAGGCTTTGTCTATTCCGTGCGACACAATACTGTTTAATATAGACCAGCAAGCAGATGCTTTAAATATAAAAAATAAACAGCTTTTGGAGGTTTTTGTAAAAGTATTCAATAAACATAGAAAATATTATCACAAGGTCGGGTATATTGCTCAACTTGAAAAGGATTTAAATAAACTTGGTATCTTTGAAAGATTTAAGGATGAATTGCATAAATTAACAAATGATTCTTGGGAAAATATTAGAGAAATAGTCTGGTTTGAAATGGAAAACTTTGCCAAAGCTATGTCAAAAGCAAAAAATATATCAATAGATGAGGCAAAAAAACTCATAGAGCGTTATGAAAATAATTATCATGTATCAATAGAAGACTTTGTCGAAGATGTCAACGAGTATTTAAAAACAAAACCAAAAAACTATAGACTGCATTTTATGGTTGATGAAGTAGGACAATATATAGGAAACAATTCTGACTTAATGCTAAATCTTCAGACACTCATAGAAACGCTATCAACCAAAACAAATGGAAGAGTTTGGCTTACCGTTACAAGCCAAGATGAATTAGAGGAACTAATAGGTATACAGAATAATCATAAAAAACAGGATTTTTCTAAAATTTTGGAGCGTTTCAGCATAAAATTGAACCTTACAAGTGCAAATGCCAATGAGGTTATTCAAAAAAGACTTCTTCTGAAAAACAGTGAATCAGAAAGAGAATTAAAACAAATCTTCGACAAAATTCACAATTCTCTTGGCTCAAAAATACGATTTAATAAAGGTGCTCAATACAAAAGCTATATAGATGAACAAGATTTTGCTGTCAATTATCCTTTCATCCCCTATCAATCTGAACTTTTAAGAAGCTCCCTTATTGGTTTATCGAACAACAATGCATTTCAGGGAAGGCACCAGTCAATCGGCGAGCGTTCAATGCTGAAAATTTTTCAAGAGGTTCTTTTAGACATTAAGAACCAAAAAGTCGATACGCTGGTTTCTTATGATAAATTTTATGATGGTCTCAATACAATTCTTAGGACTGAAATTAGGGTTGGTGTTGATAGGGCTGAAAATAATCTAAGCGATGATTTTGCAATAAGAGTATTAAAAGCTCTGTTTTTGGTCAAATATGTTAAAGAGTTTGTACCAACGGTTGATAATATCACAACACTAATGATAAATAATATAGATGAGGATATTAGTTTATTAAAACAAAGGGTTCAAAAGGCTCTAAATATATTGACAGAGCAGGTGTATATTCAAAAAGTCGGCGACAATTATGAATTTTTGAGTGATATTGAGAAAGATATAGAAAATGAAATTCGCAATATGAATGTTGAGCAAAGTGAAATAAATAGAGAGTTATACGAATGGCTGTATGATGAAATTATTAAAATTCCTAAAATTCGCCATATAGAAAGCGGCTATGATTATCCGTTTTCTAAAAAAATGGATGATAATATATTAAAGGGTAAAGAAAATGATTTGAGCCTAAATATTTTGACTCCATTTTACGACATAGAAGAAGATGAAAAAATAATTGCCAAATCGATAGCATCTCAGGATGTTATCTTTAAAATTCCATACGATAATGAAATCAGTAAAGATATAGAACTTTATGTAAAAACAAAAAAATTCATACCCCAAAAACAGTCGGTCTCTTTGGCCGATTCAGAAAGAAGTCTGCTTATAGGAAAACAAGGTGCAAACAGCGAAAGAAAAAATAGAACCATAGAACGATTAAAGCAGTTGCTGATTGATTCTGATATATATTTTAATGGTAAAAAACTTGATATGCAATCAACAGATCCGAGAACAAAGGTGGAGAAAGCTCTCAATTCGGCAATAGAAACCATATACCCAAACCTTTCAATGCTAAAAAGAATTTATAAAGAAGAAGATGTAAAAAATATAATATCAAACTCAAGCGACTTGCGTCCAAATAAAGAATTAAGCGAACCCGAGCAGGAATGTTTAAAGTATATAAAAAGGCAGGAATACTCCGCAATGAACATAAGCAATGTGCACGAATTTTTTAGAAAAAAACCCTACGGCTGGTATCCTCAGGCAATAAATGCAATATTGGCAACATTATATTCAATGGATTTCATAGAATTTAAGCAACCCGGAAAAGCTCTGGATAAAAAAGAGTCGATAGAAGCACTCAACAAAACAAACCAACATCATAGCACATCAATTGTCATGAGGAAATTTATAGACGAAGGAGTATTGAAAAAAGTTAAACAATTATTTTCTGAGATTTTGCCTGATGCTAAAACAGACGGCAAAGAAAAGGAGATATATGACTCAGCTGTATCACAAATCAAAAAAGAATTAAATAAACTTCAAAACTACAGACAACAATATGGCAACTACCCATTCGTTAATGATTTGGATAGAGCTATTCCGATTTATGAGAAAGCCTCAAAGATTCCTTATGACAATTTTTTTGAGGATATTTTAAATATGGAAGATGAACTGATGGATATAAAAGAAGAGATAATTGAGCCTCTAATCATTGAATTTATAGAATCGCAAGCAATTAATATTTATGAAACAATAATTAAATTTTTCAATTCAAATAGCGATATAATACAAGAACTATCTCAAAGTGATTATGATGTTCTTAATGATTTAAAAAACGATAAAAAACCATATTCGGGCAGGAAAATCCAATCTTCTAAAGAAATTTATGACAAGATTAAACAGCAATTCGATGAACTATTAAAAAAAGAAAGAGATGAAGCTATAAACAGCATAGATAACTATATTAAAAGACTTCAAGATAACAGCGATTTTAAGAACCTTAAACAGGAAAAAGGCAATAATCAAAAAAGTGCGGTGCTAAGCGAACTTTTACGTCTTAAAAATAGAGTAACGAACAGCAGCGATATTTACTTTATAAGATTGTCAAAAAATACAGCTGAAGATTTATACCTAAAAGCTCTTGAAAAGATTGATGAAATCAAAATAGGCAATAACAAAAATGCAATAATAGTTAAAAAAGTTGCTCTGAGTCAGCTATTTCCGATAGAGACCACATTAAAAAACAGAGATGATGTTGAGCGTTTTATCGAGAAACTCAAAGAAAATATGCTGAAAACAATAGAAGATAAAAAAGAGATTATTCTTTAAAGGTCAGAAATGAATAAAAACGAGCTGAAAAAATTTGCATCATCACTAAGAAAAGAACTGATTGGCGAAATTAAAAGTAAAATAAACTACATTGTATCCTTAGAAGATGATGAACTGCCTGCTTTTTACAGAAACCACTTGGAAAAGGTAAAACATTTAAAACAAGAATACAGCAAATACGGATTGGATATATTAAGCGAAAAAATAGCCTACACTTGGGCAAATAGATTAATGGCGCTTAGATATTTGGATATTAAAGGTTTTAACGAAACAATGATTATAACACCCAAAGAAGGCGAGGTAATTCCTGAGATTTTCTCTTTGGCAAAAAGCGGTGTTATAGAAGATGGGCTCATTTTGGATAAAAAGCATTTTTTTGATTTGATTGACGGGAAGATAAAAGCAGATGATGCTCAAAATGAAGCCTATGCAATGCTTTTTCTTGCATACTGCAACAGTTTTTCAAATTCAATGCCTTTTTTATTCGAACACATAGGAGACTATAGAGAACTTCTTCTACCGAACGACCTATTATCTAAAAACTCAATCAGACATAAAGTAGTTGAAGGTATTAAAGCAGAGGATGCAAAAGATGTTGAAATTATCGGATGGTTTTATCAATTTTATATATCTGAAAAAAAGGATGAGGTGTTCACCAATCTTAAGAAAAACAAAAAAATCACACCCTCTAACATACCGGCAGCAACACAGCTTTTTACTCCACACTGGATTGTTAAGTATCTTGTAGAAAATTCTCTTGGAAAGCTATGGATGCTCAATCATCCTAAATCCAGTTTAAAAGACCATATGAAGTACTACATAGAAACAGATGATATCAGCGATTTTATAAAAATATCATCACCCGAAGAGCTAACCTTTTTAGACCCATGCTGCGGCAGCGGTCATATGCTTACCTATGCTTTTGATTTGCTGACAAAAATATATGAAGAAGAAGGCTACAGAAAAAGTGAAATACCCGCTTTAATTTTGACAAAAAACCTCTACGGATGCGATATAGATGAAAGAGCTGCAAATCTGTCAAGTTTTGCCCTCACTATGAAATCAAGGGAATATTATAACAGATTTTTCAAAAAACCTGTTTTGCCCAATGTCGCTGCTTTGAGAGATTATAATCTAAGCGAGTTTGAGAATATAGACAATTACGGCTCACTTATCAAGATAGATGGATGCCAAAATCCAAAAGATGACATTTTTTCAAGATCTGGATTCAATCAACACGATTTTAATATTCAGTGCAAAATTTTATCTTCCCAGTTCCACTGCACAGTTACAAATCCGCCATATATGGGCAGCAAAAATATGAACAAAGAGTTAAGTGATTTTGTAAAAATACATTATCCTGACAGCAAAAGCGATCTTTTTTCTGCATTTATTGAGCGGTGTCTTAATTTTACAAAAGAT
>CAZFWO010000068.1:2686-7750 GCA_964522785.1 uncultured Desulfurellales bacterium | reverse complement strand
ATATTGAGAAAGCGGCAGAAATAGCAGACCCATTACAATGCCTGCAGAAATCATATATATAGCGCTTTTTATGACTATGCTTTTAGAAAGATAGTTAAACAAATCAACCAGCCTCATTTAGTTATTAAAGCAACACTTTAATTTTGCTTTAATCAAAAAATTCTTTGTTACAATAAAGCAAAAATAACACATATTTTAGTACTTGTCAACACTTGCATAACATAATTATGGATATTAGGATATTAAATGTTGTGTAGAAAAATATTATCCTTCATTAACGTTTTGCCATCGCACAATATTACAGCTCTTTCTATAACATTTTCAAGCTCTCTAACATTGCCAGGCCATCTGTATTTTAAGAGTATTTCCATTGCTTCTTTTGATATGGATTCTATATTTTTACCAAAAGACAAAGAATATTTTTTCAAAAAGAGTTTTGCAAGCGGCTCTATATCCTCCTTTCTTTCTTTCAAGGGCGGTATTTTTATGGGAAAAACATTTATTCTATAATAAAGATCTTCTCTGAATTCTCCATTTTTTACAGATTCTTCAATATTTCTGTTTGTTGTGCATACTATTCTTACATCTATATCTATAGATTCCTTTGAGCCTAAGCGATCAATCTTTCTTTCCTGCAGCACCCTCAGCAGTTTTGCTTGCAGCTCAAGTGGCATTTCGCTTATTTCATCGAGAAGCAGCGTGCTTTTATCGGCTTGCTCAAATTTACCCTGATATACTTTTGTTGCACCGCTGAATGCACCCTTTTCGTATCCGAACAGTTCACTCTCAAGCAAGTTTGAAGGTATCGCCGCACAGTTTATGGCAACAAACCGTTGTTTTGCCCTTTTGCTTGATAAGTGTATATATTTTGCAAGCATCTCTTTGCCTGTTCCACTATCGCCGAGCAATAGTACAGTTGCATCTGTTTGAGCTACCTTGTGGGTTATATTGAGTACATCTTTCATTTTTGGTGATTCAACAATAAAATCTGTTATATTTTCACCGCTCTTTTGAATATTCTTTGTAGCTCCGCTGTGCGATATAGCAAGATTTACTACCTTTTTTAGAACATCTGCCGAAAACGGTTTCAAAATAAAATCAAAAGCACCAAGCTTCATAGCCTCAACTGCATTTTCTATCGTACCAAAGGCTGTTATCATAATAAAGGGTGTGTCAGTAATCTTTCTTACCTTTTTTAAGAATTCCATACCATCTATCTTCGGCATCTTTAGGTCACTTATTATTGCGTCGAAACTATCTTTACTCAATATCTTTAGTGCATCTTGTGCGTTTTTTGCTGAAATCGATTCAAACCCTATATGTTTCAAGGTGGCACATAGGGCCATCCTCATCTGTTCATCATCGTCAACAACAAGCACTCTATACATTCTCTTTTGCCACCTTTACGGCTTCTATTGCGTCCTTTGCATAAAAATCTGCACCTATCTTCTTTGCAAACTCCTCTGTTGTTGCTGCACCACCTATCATTATCTTTACATTTAGTCCTTTTTTCTTTATTTTGTCTATAACTGTTTTCATATTAACCATTGTTGTTGTCATGAGTGCTGATAACCCTACAGCATCCGCATTTGTTTTGCTTATTGCTTCTATTATCGTATCATCGTCAACATTTTTGCCCAAATCTACAATCTCAAATCCGTTTGTCTCAAGCAGAAGGGATACTATGTTTTTGCCAATGTCGTGTATATCGCCTTTGACCGTTGCCATAACTATGGTTTTGCCTTTTTTCTCTTTTTTCGAACTCTTTTTGATTACCTCTTTAAGTATGTTAAAAGCTTTTTTCATAGCGTTTGCCGATTTTATCATCTGTGGCAGAAAATAGATACCCCTATCGTACAATTCACCGACAGCCTGAAGAGCAGGTATTAGTATGTTATTGCTTATATCAAGCGGATCTTTGGATTCTAAAGCTTTTTTGGTTAAAATCACAATTTCTTCCTCGTTTCCCTCAACAACACACATAAACAGTTTATCTTCAAGCGAGTCTTTATCAAAACCCGACTCTACCTTTGCGGAGCTTCTCTTTTTTGTTGAATCAAGGCTTATTTCGGATGCGTTTTCAATGTATATTGAAGCATCCTTGTCCCTATCCGTTATCAAATCGCTTGCATATTTCATCTGCCATAACAAATCATCATATGGATTCACTATTGCACTATCCAATCCGTTGAATATTGCCATAGACATAAATGAAGCGTTGATAAGCATTCTATTTGGCAAGCCAAACGATACATTGCTCAAACCCAATGTTGTTGATATACCGTATTTGTCTTTGACGGCTTTGATTGTTTTGAGTGTTTCAAATGCCCTTTTTTTGTCGCTGCCGATAGTTAAAGCCAGTGAATCTGCAACTATATTCTCTTCTTTTATACCGTATTTTTTTGCCTCATCTACTATTCTATCAAGAATTTTTAACCTACCCTGTGCGGTTTCGGGAATCCCTTCTTCATCCAGGAGCAGTGCTAAAACGCAGGCTCCGTATTTTTTTGCAAGAGGAAGCACTATATCCATACTTTCTTTTGAGCCATTTACAGAGTTTATCAAAACCTTACCATCTGCAGCTTTTAGTCCGGCTTCAAGTGCGCCTACATCCGATGAATCAATAACAAGCGGGACAGATACAACACTTTGAACGGCCAAAACGCAC
This sequence comes from uncultured Desulfurellales bacterium, assembly GCA_964522785.1. Classification (GTDB taxonomy): domain Bacteria; phylum Campylobacterota_A; class Desulfurellia; order Desulfurellales; family Hippeaceae; genus S144-51. The sequence continues at coordinate 5,082 of CAZFWO010000068.1, read as the reverse complement.
TTTTTCATCATTGCAGGTTCATCTATCATGGGAATGCCCACATTTATATCAAGCACCTTTGCACCGTGCTCAACCTGATCGATTGCCTCTTTTCTGTAAAGACCAGTTTTTGATTCTTTGAGCTGTTCCTTTAGTTTCTTTTTGCCTGTTGGATTGAGCCTCTCACCTATAAATATCACAGGCCTGCCGTAGCCTATATTTACAAGCTCGCTTCTGCTTGTTAAAACAGTTGATTTTTCTATCTCTCTTTTTTTGACCGGTAAACCTTTGAGCTTTTCGGCTAAGAGCTTTATGTGCTTTGGGCTTGTTCCGCAGCATCCTGCAACTATCGATGCATACTCTCTAAAATCATCGGCATATTCAGCAAATTCCTCAGCACCAACCGGGAATATGGTTTTCCCATCCACCAATCTCGGTATACCAGCATTTGGTTGAATAATAAGCGGTTTATCCGTTACTTTTGCCATCTGTTTTACAAATTTATTGAGTTTATCAGGTCCTACTGAGCAGTTTGCGCCTACCACATCAACATCCATTGCTTCCATTGTTTTTGCAAACACTTCAGGGGATGTTCCAAGAATGGAACGGCCGTCTTCAGCGAATGTCATCATTGCTATTATGGGTTTGTCTGTCATTTCCCTTATGCCTACGACGGCTGCTCTGATTTCCTTTATATCCATGAATGTTTCAAGCGAAAACAGGTCTACATCGGCATCGAGTGCACCTTTTATCTGCTCTTTAAAGATTTCTTTTATAAAGTCAAAATCGGCATCGCCCACAGGTTCTATGAATTTTCCGGTAGGTCCCACAGACAGTGATGCAAAACCCTTATCACCAACAACCTCTTTTACAATTTTTACAGCCTCGTAGTTAACCTCATAGACCTTATCGCCAAGCCCGAATTCTTCCAGTTTTATCCTGTTTCCGCCAAATGTGTTTGTTACTATTATATCTGCGCCGGCATCCAAATATGATTGGTGTATCTCTTTTATGTCTTGCCTGCGTGTTATGTTTAGATAATCAGGGCAATCGCCTGTTTTTAATATGTTTCTTTCTTGAAGCTGTGTTCCCATTGCTCCGTCTAAGATTAGTATGTTTTTTCCTATCTCTACCCTAAAATTTCTCATTTCCCAACTCCAAATGTATTAAAAGGCAATGTTAACGTCCTTTTAATGATATCTAAAACTCCTTTACCCAAACCTTTAAGTGGTATGGCTTTTACATTTAATGTTTTATTTACATCACCTTTTATGTGAAAATTTACACCTGTAAAACTTTTTTGTTTCCCGCCTAAGATCCAGCCTACAATAGGTATATGTGAAATAAGGCGGTTTAAAGTTCTCAATGTAGTAAATGTAGCATATATATCTACGTAATGTTTTGCAAAATTGTAATAGCCTTGCATAAATATATTTAGATTATCTCCATATAGCATAACAATGGTGTTTTTACGTGTTTTTATAATACTTTTTTCCAGATAAAAATTACCAACGATCTTTTTGTATGGGAGGTTCTTTTTTATTTTAGTTTTTCCTATAACAATTTCTATTATATTTGTAGCACTTAAGAGTTTTAAATCATTCGACACGTTTTTAAATTCACCATTTCTTATGAGCAAGTCAATATTGCCCTTTAAATTTGCAAGTTTTATACTATTTGCATTTTTGCTTTTCAATTCCGCTTGCAGATTAAATAAGTTGCTGTTTTTGTTGCAGCCTGTCAAGTAAGAAAAAATATTGTAATCTTCTATAAATACTTTTATCTTATCTGCAATTTTATCTATATAGAGTTTTGTACCCTGCGATGCTATATGCAACATGCTTCTTTTTGGCTCATTGTTTAGCTTTATGTATACATGCTGCATGGTTTTTGAATTCTTTGTTCGTTTTAATACTAAATTATCAATATTTATATCTGCATTCATATATATTTGCGGAATATTTATTTCATAGCTGTTTTCTTTTTTGGATTTTAGGTTATTCAAATTAAGCACAAATTTTGGGGCTTTTGCATTTAGTATAACTATTTTACCTTTATTGAGGGATAAGAATCCTTTAAATGTTACCCTGTTATTCAATATATCTGCTGAGGATTGATTTATCTGGATGGTCTTTTTATTAAATATAAGGTTTGAATTAATATGATTTAGCCATTTATGTATATATCCATTTTCTATACTTACGCTTCCTTCAATTTTACTGGCAATTTTTCCTATATAGCCTTTAATTGTTGCTGCTCCTGTAACCATTCCGTCTTTCAAGGGCAGATTCAGGTTATCTATCATGTAGTTCAGGGTTGATATCGAAAACTTATTGGTTCTAAACATGATATCGTAAGATAGGTTTTTCATATTTACTTTTCCTGAGGCTTCTAATTGTTTGCTTAAATTAAGCTTT
>CAZFWO010000068.1:0-2586 GCA_964522785.1 uncultured Desulfurellales bacterium | reverse complement strand
CTTGAGAAGATAGGCCATTGGCTTTTAAATTGGAAAGTTTTACGAACAAGTTTTTTACTTCACCATATTCAACCCTTCTTTTTATCTCTATATCGCCCCATGATTTTATATATTTACTCGGTATGTTTGAATTGTTAAACTCTACGCCGTCTGAGTGTATGAGTATATCAAAATCAAAAAAGGGGTGAGAATGCCATCTATAACCCCTAATTCTTGTTGTTGCATTAAATTTTCCGTGCAAGGAAGCACTTTTTCCTAATACATCCAGATCACTCTGTGAAAATACATTTTCTTCCAAAAATATTCTTCCTTTATCATTTGCCACCCCGTAATAATTTAAATCCATATCACATGGATAACCCTTTTCTCTGTGCACTGTGATTTTTGAATTATCAAAATTTATACCCTCAAAATGTCCATTGGCTTTCGCAGTGAAAGCATCCTCTGTGATATGGATATTTCCTTTTTTTATAAAGAAATTAGAGCTTTTTTTATCTATTCTGAATGTTGATTGTTTTATATATAAATTTCCACTTTTAATGAATTTGAGTGAGGGCTTGCCGTCAAATTGAATGGAGGAAAGAGCAAAACTTCCATCCAATAGGTAGTCTTCAACACCGTTTTTGACCATTGCAATAAACGGTTTAATCCTGATATATGGTGTTGATACTGTTCCCTTAATATTTGAGTTGGTTATACTGTCAATATTTATCAAACCTTTCATACGCAAGCTGTAACTGTTGTCGGATGAGAGATTTAATCTGTCTATATATATTTTTTTATCTTTTATACTGAAGTCACTAATAACATTTGGGTTTATTATTCTTATACCTTTATACAAGGCTACATTACTATTTAAATCAATATGAAATTGCTTAAAGTTATCTATTTTTATAACACCCTGGAGATTATCAATATTGACAAGGTATATTCTTTTTGTCTTTGCATCAAATTTAGTTGTTATGGAGTGCTTAAATATTTCCATTTTAAGGTTCAGCGGAATTTTATTGAAATAACCCCTAAAAACAATTCTGTTTAAGTTTATAACCGGTATGTAATTTATTGCTACGTTCCCGTGAAGCGTATTTTTGTCGCAATTAACAAAGAGTTTATCTATTTTGGCATATATAGGTATAGGTGAAATAGAGGTGAGCGGCATAGGTGTTTTTTTATTCCCTATTTTATGTGTATATACTACATTAACTTTACGTATATCTATGTTTCCATAGTAGTTTTTTTTGGATATGTAGGCTCCGATAAATTTAAATAGAGACATTGAATCGCATACTTTTTCTGCTCTTACAACTATTCTATTGTCATAGTTCATATTAATCGAATCTATTTTTATTTTTATATAAGGAAAACTCTTTGTTAAAAAGGTTTTGCCAAATTTTAGGGTAACATTTGACGGTAATTTTGTAACAGCAGCATGTATTTTATTCTCTATAAAATTATTGTTGAGAAGGCGCCACATGATTGTGACGCCCACAGATACAATAACTATGAAGAGTAAAAAGAGAAAAAGAAATTTTTTAATAAAATTCCTTAGTGTCATTTTACATATGAAGCAATATCAGATAGACCGATTATTAAGTATCCCTTGCTATCTTTTGTTGGTATAATCACAACAGGTGTTCCTCTCACGCCTTTACTTATCGCTGCTTTTGCTATGTTTTGAACATATTTAGAATATCTGCCCCTCAACTTCTCTATATTCTTTTTATTTGCATTGACCTTTTTATCCACATCACTAAAACTCGCCGATTCAATTTCATTGATAGCGGCAAGAAGCCCCTTCTGTTTTTCTATACTTATAAAAACCAGGGATGCATCCTCAGCTTTTTTGCCATGAACATTAAAAGGTATAACATGTAGTTTTATCTTTCCCTTGTCGGCAAGCTTTTTAAGTATCTCTATTTCTTTTTTGCAGTAAGGACAGTACGGGTCGCTGAGCATATACACGATTTTTCCTTTTCCGTAAGATTTTTTCATCTCCGGCGGCAAGTTTTTAATTATATTGTTGAACCAATTTATATCTATAGCAAAACGTTCTATATATTGTTTTGGCTCCAATCTTGCAAACCTTCCATTTGTGCCTTTTTGAAGAACCGTTGTGATAATACTGTTTTTGTCCTTTGAAATCCATAGATACCTGTGAATTTTAACACCCATCTTATCGTTTTTTATTATGACATCCAGCTGTGTAAACCCTTTAATAACACTGCTTTTCAAGACTTTAACATCGTAGTTAATATTGGGTGGAATTAATTGAGAAAGTACATCCTTATATGAAGCCTTTGAATTTGCAGAAAATGAAACAGAAGAAAATCCCAGCATAAACATAAATAAAAAAATCAACAATCTTTTAAACATACGCACCTCCAAAAAATTAAAAATATTATACACAAACCATCATAATTGTAAAATAAAAAGGTATACACAATGAGACCAATGCACAATGATAAATAACAATATAATACTGTTTCTTATCAACCCAGCACCTCTTTTCGCAAAAAACAAAAAACTGTATCTTAAATAAAGCTTAATTTAAGTATTAGGTAAAATAAGGTAATCTTGTGCTTAGTG
>CAZFWO010000067.1:0-7776 GCA_964522785.1 uncultured Desulfurellales bacterium | reverse complement strand
AATTCATCCTTTATTTGCTCATTAAGCATACTAAGCACAAGATTGCCTTATTTTATCTAATACTCAAATTAAGCTTTATTAAAAATACAGTTTTTGTTTTTTTTATGAAAAGAGCAGATGGTAAGTGAGGAATCGGTGAGTGCAGAAGAGCCCAGTACCCAATACCACACACTTACACTCACACATATCTTAAGTTGAGAAAGTTTGATAAGAAACAGTATATTATGAGACCACTGCATAACTCATATTTCTTATCAAGTTCTCGAAACGAATATGACCCGACACCCATTCTATTTTAAAGAATTCAAACTATTTGGAAGTTTTTTTGCAAAATTAACTTCTTATTTCCCTAAAACTCTATCTACAAGAATGGGTGTCGGGCTCAACTGTTTGAGCCGTTTCGGTGAGTTTTGAGTCCAGCACCTATTTTCGTAGATGAAGTTTTCAAGAAAATAAAAGTTTTTACAAAAATAGGTGCTGGGTCATCGTTAAAAAATTCATTCTGAGTTGAAAGAATCTTGATAAGAAATTTTGCAAGAGTATAATTCTATCGCTGTGCAGTGGTCTCATTATATTGTTATTATATCACTTCTGCAGTGGTCTCGTCATTTGGCAAGGAATAGCTTGAGATGATAAGCTGTTACGAAATGCAATGGGTCTTCTTTAAGTAATTCAAATTTTCTTCTTGCAGTTTATTGCCCATTTTTGGGGAGATTTCTAAATAGTCTTCAAGCGAGCGGTGATTTGATACATTTTCTTTCACCTTCTGGTTTTTCTACAATCTATAAACAGAATCACTCAATTAAAGACATTAGCTACAACGAGCATAATCCTTTCACGATGAGTTTCATAATCTCTTTGGCATTGGGATATTTTTAGATACTATAAAGCCTTTTCCCTTGTATCCAGTAAGAATTGGTGTTTGCCTTGCCTTGAGCATACCTTTCATGCCAGTCTTTGGCTACAGGCATATCTTGGTATAACTCTTGCCTTAAGGCCTCAAGTAACATCCTTTTTTGGCCCATAAAATCGGCCCCGCACATGATTCTTTTTCCTGTTTCTGATGACAACCCTTTTATCCATTTAATGCCTGTTAAGCTTCTCATGAGATGATGGTCAAGAATTAATGTCCCTACATTATAGGCTAAGTGTTTGGCATTCTGCCAGGCCCTTTCAATCTGGGCCTTAGAGAGCTTCAAAGATAAATAAAGAGGTGGCCCATCAACAATGGCAATGTCTGGGTGCCAGTTTATAATTTGAGAGATGGCCTCTTCATTCAATAACTGAATCCCGGGGGCATGGACAAAGGTTTTATCCTCTTTGATTCGGGTCATAATTATGGTTGTGGTATGAGTGTTAGGGTCACCATGGGCTAAAGGCTTGGAAAAGCTAATTTCACCTTCGGTTTTTTCTTCGGCAATTAAAGGTTTCTTATGAAGTATAGAAAAAAGGTCACTGGCCCTTTTTTGTTCAAGTGGTGATAGGTGAGACATATCTTTGGTCCATATCCTTGCATTGGGATTTAAATGGGCCACCTCTTTGATATGAAGTTGATAGGGATTGGCATTGGCCAATGGGATATGGTCCCCATGAAAGTGGCTGATTACAATGTCTGTGGCACAAGCCCATCTTTTGATAATCCTTTTTTGAATCCTTTCATCTATGGCTACCTGAAAGGGGTGAGGCAAAAGCTTAAAACGGGTGTATCCTAAGGCAATGCCAGGATCAAGCAAAATTCGTCTTTTTCTTGTTTTTACAAAACAGCAAAGACTCCTTACTCCCAGGGATTCTGTGCCCAAGATTTCTATAGTCATTATCACTCCTTTAAACTCATCTATTGTCCCATCAGGCAACATCCAATCAGAAGAATACCTATTCTATTTTTCTTAATTCCCACATATCACCCTTTTTTTTATACAAAAATCTGTTATAGAGCTTATCGTTAGAACCCTGCCAAAACTCAAAGGAATTCGGAATAACTCTATATCCGCCCCACTTTTTGGAAAATTGAATTTTTCTATTTTTTAGGTCCAAAAGCATCTTCCCAAGTTCTTTCTCAAGCAAACCCCTTGCACTGCATCGATTGTTTTTCTCAACAATCCAGGAACCCATTTTATTAAATCTGTTCATGAAATATCTAAGAGATTCCGCAATACTAATTTTCTCTGCTATACCTGTAATTTTTATCTGTCTCTCCATTTCAAGCCAAACAAACAGCAGGGCGACCTTGGGGTTGTTTTCAATATGTACAGCCTTGTTGCTATTATAGCTTGAAAAGAAAACAAATCCACTTTCATCATAGGCTTTTAATAACACGGTTCTTAGAGTAGGAAACATATCATTTGATATTGTAGATAGAACCATAGCATTGTGTTCCAAAATACCCATTCTATCAGCATCTAAAAACCACCTATGAAACTGAACAATCGGATTTAAATCCAAATCCTCTATTTGTAAATGCGATTTAATAATTTTCTGCATTATATTTAAACTACAGGTTAAAACCCCCGTTGTATATTAAATAAATACCCGACAATATTAAGAGAACGCCGGATACCTTCTGAACTATATCCAATCTTTTAATAACTGATGAAAATTTAAGGAAATAATTTATAAACAGTGTTGACAATAAAAATGGTATTCCTATACCCAAAGAATAAAGAACCAAAAGCATAGTACCTTTCTTAACACTCGCAGTGTCAGCTGCAATAATCAAAATAGATGATAGCATCGGACCTACACACGGACTCCAGCCAAAACCAAATACAAGACCAAAAACAAAAGAAGAAAATATGCCGTGCGAATGAATACACAGAGTAACTCTTTTTGTTCTCGAAAAAAAATCTATTTTTAGAATACCTGTTAGATATAAACCCAAAAATATAACGATAATGCCGGATATCCTTGCAAGCAGCACCTTGTTTGTAAGCAGAAATGCCCCCACAACACTTGATGCAACACCCATGGATACAAAAATCAATGAAAAACCAAAGATAAAAAACATCGCCCTTGTAAACGCAAAACGGTATTTCATGCTACCGTCTTTTAGTTCATTCAAATTATATCCAGTTACAAATGATGCATACACCGGTATCAACGGTAGTATGCAAGGAGAGATAAAACTCAAAATACCTGCAAAGAAGGCACCTGCAAAAATACCCACGCTAACCTCCAAAAATAGAAGCAAAAAATTTTGCTATAGGATTTTCATGAACCTTTATATTTTCTTTGAATATACTATTAACAAGCTTTTTCATAGAGATTGTAAAACCACTATTTGAATTTATCTGTGATAGAATCTTCTGCTGTCTTACCGCTATGGGCAAATTTTTATCTTTTAAGGCAAATCCGGCACTTTTAAACTCTTTTTTAAGGAACTGCTTACATATCCTGTTTAAATTGTTGTACATTGATTCCGCCTCTGTATTATTTTTTGCCATGTTGACAAATATTTTTATATCTTCTTTTTTGTAGTTTACTACCATAATTTTTATCATAGCATAAGCATCAGCCATAGATGTAGGCTCCGGCGTTACTACAACAATAATCTCACCTGCACCTTTTAGAAAGTAGGTTACCTTTCTTGAAATGCCAGCTCCCGTATCCACAAGCAGTATATCAGTATCTTTTATAATGCAGTTCAGTTCATCCTTAATCTTTGTAAATATAGTTTCGTCTATATTTGCCATCTCTTCTATACCGCTTCCTGCCGGTATTATGCTGAAATTATCGTTAACCTTGATTATGATATCGCTCATTTTTTTGCCGCTTTTTACTACATCATGAAGCGAGTATTTAGTTTTTAAACCAAGCAGTATATCCACATTGGCAAGACCCAAATCAGCATCAAGTACAATTACCTTCTTACCAATAGTTGACAGAAGATATGCGGCATTTACAACTATATTTGTTTTTCCTACGCCGCCTTTTCCGCTTGTTACGGCTATAGCCCTATATTTTTTGTTTTTTTCAACCATCTTTCTCAGTTTATCAGCCTGATCAGCCATTTTTCTTCCCCTTTTTTACAATTAAAGATGATACTTTCAGAGGTTCAGCCTTTATGATATCATCCGGCACATCCTGCCCTATTGAAACATAAGAAACCGGCTTCTTCAACTTTACAGATATATTGAGCATACTACCCGGAGTATTTGTTTCATCAACCTTTGTAAATATCAAATCATCTATGTGCAGCTTTGAAAAACGCTCATATATTTCAAGGCAATCTTCTTCCTTTATATTAACGGCAAGCACAAGAGAGATATGGAGATTTAGCGAATTATTAAATATTCCGAATATTTCATTGAGTCTCTCTATATCCTTAGGGCTTCTTCCAACCGTGTCTATGAAAACATTGTCCATATCCCCAAAATCCTTAAATGCTGAAACAAAATCATTCTTTGTTATGCTGACAACGGCGGGTATATCCATTATCTTCGCATAGCTTAACAGTTGATCTATAGCGCCTATCCTGTATGTATCTGTTGTTATAATACCCACGCGCCTATTCATCTTTAGCTTGTATATTGCAGACAGCTTCGCCAGTGTCGTGGTTTTTCCAACCCCCGTAGGTCCCACGAGAACTATACCCTTTTTTTGCGGGACACTTGGTTTGAAAAACTGAGATATAATAACGGATAGATACTCCTTCATATAAATTTCATCAGCCAAATGCTCTTTGTCTACATTTTTATACAGAGCAATAGCCAACTTAAACGCATATTTTTTGTTTATACCTATATCACACATGTAATTGAAATATTTATACATGCCAAGCGGAAGTTTTGATAGATCAAGTTCATTCTCCTTTTTTGTATAACTCATGACATTTTTAAGATCATCCAAATCATATTTAATATCCTGAACAACCCTTTGGATATTGCTTTCTCCCGCATTCAATATCAACGATTCCAATCTTTTTATCCTATTCTCAAAGTCGGTTATATTCGTTTTATCCTGTACATCTTGACTTATGTAATTTTTTGCAACGCTTTTGAAGGAACTCCCCTTCATCGCAGGCTTTTCATCCAGTGCAGCTGTCACTTCAAATACCTCTTTCTTAAAGAACGAGAAAAATGACCCCTGCCTCACCTTTCTAGAAGAAACAATGATAGCATCTTCACCCAAATCTTTTTTGATTTTGGCTATAGCCTCTCTCATATCCCTTGCTTTATATGTTTTTACTATCATAATTCAATAGTCCCAACGCTTCTTATTTCTACACCATCTGCAATTTCTGAGTATGACAGCACTGGTATTTTAGGGAAAAAACGCTCAATGAAAGACTTAAAAAATCTCCTTATTTTTGGAGATGTTAGAATAACAGGCTCAAACCCGCTTTTTGCAACACTACCAATTACTTCCTGCACCTTTTCAATAAGCTGTTCAGATATATTTGACGGCAAGTCAAGATAGCTTACTCCATTTTGCTCCTTGACATTTGCATTAAAAATACCCTCAATGTTACTGCCTACAGTTATCACATTTATAACATCGTTTTCATTTTTATATTTATTGCTTATATGATAAGAAAGTGCAGCCCTTACATATTCTGTCAAAGCATTCACATCCTTAACATACGGCGCATAATCTGAAAGCGTTTCAGCTATAGTCACAACATCTCTGACGGAAACATTTTCTTTAAGCAAGTTCTTTAAAATCCTATGTATTGACCCCAGCGATAACTGCTGCATTAATTCTTCTACAACCTTAGGATAATCTTCCCTAATCGAGTTAAGAAGTTTATCGGCATCCTGACGGGTAAATATATCAGATACATGGGATTTTACAAGTTCCGTAATGTGTGTAATTACTACAGTTATGGGATCAACCACTGTATACCCTTTTACTATTGCATCACTTTTCTGTTGAGTATCGATCCATACGGCATGTAGACCAAACGCCGGCTCCTTTGTTTCAATACCGCTTATTTCACCGTCATTCCCAGGTTTCATAGCAAGCAATTTGTCTGGATAGACCGTATATCTTGATACTTCAACACCCTTTACTAAAAATACATACTCATTTCTATCAAGATTCAGATCATCCCTTATTCTAATAGACGGAATTATCACGCCGAGATCTATTGCTATTTGCTTACGCATCAGTTTTATTCTTCTAAGCAGATCGCCACCGCTCTTTTCATCGACAAAACCTATAAGACCGTAGCCTATTTTCAACTCAAGCATATCTATTTTTATCGATTCTTCTATGTCTTCAATTGTAACCTCTTCCTGCGATTCTGCTCTGCCCTCGCCCTCCTCTTCCATCTCCTCTTTTTCTTCCTCCTTTTTTATGCTTGCTCCAGCACTGTATGCTATTAAGGAAAGAATTGTTGCCAGAATAATGAGATTAACAGTAGGCATACCAGGTACAAAAGCCATTACAACAAGCGAAAAAGCCGCTATATACAGCACTTGATACTGTTTGAATATCTGATTTATTACATTCGGTGTCAATTCTGCTTCCTCAGAACTTCTTGTAATAATAATACCGGCAGCGGTAGAAACCGTTAAAGCCGGTAGTTGGCTCACCAGACCGTCACCTATTGTTAAAACGGTATATCTACCCGCAGCATCTGCCAAATTCATATGGTGCTGCAAAACACCTATAATTATGCCCCCAAGTATATTTATTGCCGTTATAAGCAATCCTGCTATTGCATCACCCCTGATAAATTTAGAAGCACCGTCCATTGCTCCGTAAAAATCAGCCTGTTTTGATATATCTTCCCTTCTACTTCTTGCCTGATTCTCATCAATAAGCCCTGCGTTCAAATCAGCATCTATACTCATCTGTTTTCCGGGCATTGCATCCAATGTGAATCTTGCTGCAACCTCTGCAACCCTCCCGGCACCCTTTGTGATAACTATAAAATTAATTATAACAAGTATAATAAACACAACCATACCTACAACATAATTGCCGCCTACAACAAAATAACCGAACGTTTTTATCATTTTACCGGCAGCATCTACGGATTCATTACCTCTTAACAAGATAGCTCTTGTTGTAGCAACGTTTAAAGATAGCCTGAAAAGTGTAACAGCAAGAAGCAGAGACGGAAATGTTGAAAAATCGAGAGGACGCTTAACATACATGCTAACAAAAAATATCAACAACGCCAGGGCAAAGGATGTAGAAACCAAAAAATCTATAAAAAATCCCGGCAGAGGTATTACAAGAACAATAAATACAACCAGGACTGTTATAATTAAACTGAAATCGCTTAGCTTAATCTTTGTACCTATCTTACCCTACCGTCCCTTAAAGCATTTGTTATATGCAAAATACCATAAACAAAAAATTTTCTCAATATAAACATTGTCAAATCCTGAGGCCATTGCACAATGATACAGTAATAATATAATATACTGTTTCTTATCAAACTCTCTCAACTTAAGATATGTGTGAGTGTAAGTGTTGTAGGTTTTGGGTATTAGGTTTTGGGCTCAAAACTCACCGATTCCTCACTTACCATCTGCTCTTTTCATAAAAAAACAAAAACTGTATTTTTAATAAAGCTTAATTTAAGTATTAGGTAAAATAAGGCAATCTTGTGCTTAGTGAGACCACTGCGTAGTCCATATTTCTTATCAAGTTCTCGAAACGAATATGAATTTTAGATGAATTTTAATGTTCCTAATAAGGAAAAATCTCAACTGTTTGAGCCCGTCCCTATTCATATCTTTTAAAGTAATCTCCTGAAGAGAATAGGGACGGGCGAGTTTTGAGATTTTAATTAAAATTCATCGTTAAAAAATTCATTCTGAGTTG
>CAZFWO010000066.1:0-7919 GCA_964522785.1 uncultured Desulfurellales bacterium | reverse complement strand
CATACACTTTGAATTGAAAGAGTTTGATAAGAAACAGTATATTATATTGTTATTGAGCTATTGTGCAATGGTATCTATATGTATTTGGAAAAGACAACAAAATATTCTATAAAAATAGAGTGTTAAAAATGGAAAGGGCAAAGAGATATAAAATGCATTTTTTCGGTAAAGGGTTTTTCATGTTAAAGAAAAAATTAAATTAAACTTGACTTTTTAGAAAAAAAACATAAACTATTTACAAATAATTAAGTGAAGGTTGATTTTTATTATTTTTTAGTGGAGGTGTTTTTATGGCTGAAGTGAAGGTGAGTAACCCGGGTCCATTAGGTCTTGGCGGATTTGCTTTGGCAACGTTTGTTTTAAACGTTCATAATGCCGGATTGGTTCCAGCAGGTCTGGATGCCGCACTGCTTGTTGGTATGTTCTATGGAGGATTGGCTCAGTTAATCGCGGGTGTCCTGGAAATGAGAACGGGCAATACATTCGGGCTGTGTGCATTCGGTTCATACGGAGCATTCTGGATAGCGCTTGTATTCTTAGTCCTGTTTGTCAGGTGGGGATGGATACCGGCAGCATCTTTGAGCGGCGCATTAGGAATAACGCTGATTGCCTGGTTAATATTTACAACCATCTTAACAATTGTAACATTTAAAACCGGACATGCTACAACGATTGCGATCTTTGTTCTATTGGATCTCTTGTTTCTCTTGCTGACTATAGGACACTATTCAGGCAGTGCTGCAATTGGACACATCGCAGGATGGGAAGGTATTTTGACGGCATTGGTTGCATGGTATGGTATGTGGGAAGGGTTGAAAGGTCAATTTGTAGTAAAAACAGATTAAATCAAACTAAGAAATTTAAACGCAACTATAAAGTAGCGGGGGTTGACAATTATCCCCCGTTTTTTTATATTTGCGGTCGTTATTTTTTATCGGGGGACGGGGGATGTGTTGGGATGGATATGTCAGAAAAGATTAAGATTCGTAGGAAAAAGTTGAGATTAACGCTTAAAGCATTGGCTGAGCGTGTAGGTTGTACTGATGCTTATATATCACAGATAGAAACAGGTAAGGCTGTTCCATCTATAAGTGTTTTACAAAAAATAGCTGTTGCTTTAGATGTACAGGTTAAAGAACTTCTTAGCGATGAGCAGAACCAGGATAAATTTTTCTTATCGAGAGGAGAGAGAACCCAAATTATTTATCCAGGGAGTCATATTTTTGCCGAGTTGCTGGTATCCAAGATCTCCAATAAAGCTATGGAGCCTTTATACAAAGTTATTCCTGTTGGTTGCGGTTCTTTAAAGGAACATAAGCATGTAGGAGAAGAATTTGGGTATATTATAAGAGGAAAGTTGGAACTTAAGGTTGGCGATCAGTCCAAAGTTTTGAAACCCGGCGATAGTTTTTACTTCTCAAGCACTCTACCGCATTCATATAAAAATGTGGGTGATGTCGATGTCGAAACAATATGGGTTGTAAGCCCGCCGGTTTTATAATTTATATAGCTGAGCGGATATAGAGTATATCTCTGTTTCTCTTGCTAAATCCAGGGTTAGATGGTTTTTGGGTGATGTATAATATACAAGCCACTTACTCTGGATTTTTGTTTTTATGATATCCAAAATATTATTCGTTATATTAACACCTCGAACTGTTACTATATCGATGTTGTTCAATTCATTATAGTTTATGCTGTTAAAGTTCTTGTTTATTATGTTGCATTTTAGGGATAGTTTTGTTGTTGCATAATGTAAAAATGCAGTTTTTTTTGCGTTGGAATCTACCATTGTAATATTTATATTTGGATTGTATATTTTGATAGTTATGGATGGAAATCCTGCACCAGAGCCCAAATCTACTATATTATAGGATATGCTTGTCTTAAAAAGCTTGAAAAACAGCAAAGATGGGGCTACTAAGCTGCATACTATATTTTTTTCTTTTTTTGATATTAGGTTGATATTTTTATTCCAGTTGTTGAGCAGTTGTATATATTTTATTAAGAGATCTGTATTGCGTTTCTCTATTTGTAGTTTATTAAAGATGTGCTCAAGCTGTATTCTTAAGTCGTTTGTCATATGCTTTTCTTAGATAAATAACCAATATAGAAATAGCTGCGGGTGTAACACCAGGAATTCGAATTGCCTGTCCTATAGATACAGGCTTAATCTCCATTAGTTTTCCTCTAACTTCGTTGGATAGTCCGCCTATACCAGAATAATCGAAGTTATCTGGTATTTTCATATCCTCATATTTCTTGAATTTTTCTATTTGCTGCTTTTGTAAATTTAGGTATCCTTCATACTTCAAATCTATCTCTATCTCCTGTTTTATTATAGGATCCAGAGGCTCCAATTTCGGCAGGATGGTTCTTAACTTATCATAGTTCAACTCTGTTCTTCTGATTAATTTTGATAGGTCTGTTTTTGTTTTAATAATCTCTGAACCGAGGGATAACAGTGAGTCGTTTATTGCTTTTGTCGGGAACAGATATGTAGTCTTTATTTTTTTTATTATTTCTTCTATTTTTGTTTTTTGCTCATCGATTTTATCAAACTCTTCCTTGCCCATTAAACCCGCATCAAACGATTTTTTTGCCAGCCTCAGCTGTGTATTGTCTTCTCTTAATATGAGTCTGTACTCTGCTCTTGAAGTAAACATTCTGTATGGCTCCTTTGTGCCCTTTGTTACAAGATCATCTATTAAAACACCCGTATATGCTTCATCTCTTCTTAGAATAAAGGGAGCTTTCTTTTGTATATAGAATGCTGCATTTATACCGGCAACTATACCTTGAGCAGCAGCCTCTTCATATCCGCTTGTACCGTTGATCTGGCCTGCTAGAAATAGACCTTTGATACTTTTTGTTTCTAATGAGTGTTTGAGTTGCGTCGGGTCGACAAAGTCATACTCTATGGCATAACCTGGTCTCATGATTTCAACATGTTCTAAGCCCTTTATACTTCTTAGAAATTTCAATTGAACCTCGTAGCCCAATGATGTGTGCAGACCGTCTGCGTATATCTCTGTTGAACTTGCGTCTTGTGGTTCCAAAAAAATCTGGTGTTTCTTTTTTTCAAAAAACTTTACAACCTTATCTTCAATAGAAGGGCAGTATCTTGGCCCCATAGATTCAACCATGCCGCTGTATAGAGGTGACTGTTCCAAATTTTGCAAAATTATCTTGTGCGTGGTTTCGTTTGTGTATGCCAGATAGCATGGAATATTGGGTCTGTTAAAATTTGTTGTTCTAAAAGAAAATGGTATTGGTTCTTCGTCACCCGGTTGCAAAGCGAGTACATCAAAGTCTATTGTTCTTGCATCCAATCTTGGGGTTGTTCCCGTTTTTAATCTATCAACCCTTAGTCCTATTTTTCTCAAACTATCGGAGAGTTTTTTTGATGGCGGTTCCCAGGCTCTTCCGGCTTCATATTCATTTAAACCTATAAATATCTTACCTTTCATAAATGTTCCTGTTGTCACAACTACAGCATTGCATAGATATTCGTTGCCTATATTCGTTTTGATGCCCACAACTCTATTGTCTTCTACAACAACCTCGTCTACTGTTTCCTGTTTTATATCCAGATTGTCTTGATGTTCCAATACATGTTTCATTCTTAATTTATATGCTATCATATCGGCTTGAGCCCTTGACGACCAGACAGCAGGACCCTTGCTTCTGTTCAGTATTTTGAATTGCAGCCCCGTTTCATCTATATTTCTTGCCATCTCGCCACCAAGAACATCAACCTCTTTTACAAGATGTCCCTTCGCCAATCCACCTATAGCCGGGTTACAGCTCATTGCGCCTATTGAATCTAAAGCAATGGTCAGCATCAGTGTTTGTGCGCCCAAGCGAGCGGAAATGAGTGATGCTTCACATCCGGCATGTCCTCCGCCTATCACTATAACATCGTATTTTTTGGGATAAATCATCTCTCACCTACCTTATGTTTCACGTGAAACATCATTTTCCTATGCAAAATCTTCTAAACATAACATCTAACATATCTTCGTTGGTTATTCTACCTAAAATTTCATCTAAACTGTCTACAAGGCTCAAAAAATCCACACCTATTAAGGCTGGATCTATATCCTGCTCCATATCCTTTATTAATTGCTTGCAAATCTTTATGCCCTCTTTTAAACTGTTTTTTTGACTGGCATTTAATGATACGATATCGTTGTCTCCCACGTTGCCAATAGCAAGTTGACTGACTGTTTTCTTTAGCCTATCTATACCAGTATTCATTTTGCATGATACATTTACGGTATATTCCAGCGGTATATTGTTTTTTATTATTGCTACGTCGGTTTTATTAACTACGCCTACTATTTTTTTATTTAATTCCTTTGCATAATTTATTATATCATAATCCTCTTTATCAAGTTCTTTTGACCCATCAAAAATAATTAAAACTATATCAGCGTTCTTTATAGCTTTTCTGCTTCTTTCAGCACCGAGGTTCTCAACGGTATCTTTTGTGTGTCTGATTCCTGCAGTGTCGAGTATTGTAAAAGGTATCCCGTCAATGTTGAAGCTTTCAGATACAACATCTCTTGTCGTACCGGGTATATCCGTTACTATTGAACGCTCTGTCCCTGTTAATATATTTAAAAGGCTGGATTTTCCTACATTCGGTTTGCCCACCAAAGCCAGTACAACACCCTCAAATAGGGCGTCGCCGCATTCAGAGGAGTGTAAAATTTGTTCGAGTTTGTATAGCGTGTCTTTTAATATCTCAATTTTTTCCTGTTTTTGCATAGAACTCAACTCTTCGTCGGGATGATCTATTGCAACTTCATTTTCAGCCAAAAGAATTAGAATTTGTTCCCTTATGTTGTCTAACTTGCTTGAAAATTTCCCCTGGAGCTGCCTTTCAGCTATTGCTAAAGCTCTCTTACTTTTTGAAGATATAATTTTTTCAACTGCCTCAGCTTGTGATAGATCTATCTTTCCGTTTAAAAATGCCCTTTTTGTGAATTCTCCAGGCTGAGCCATTCTTGCACCCGCATCAAGTACTACCTCCAGTATGCTGCTTAAAACTGTGAGTCCGCCATGACAACTTATCTCGAATGAATCCTCCCCCGTATATGAATGGGGTGATTTGAAAATGCTGATTAAAACCTCATCTATTACGTTACCGGATAGATCTTTTATATGTCCGTAGTATATCTTTCTGTGTTCATAAGGAGGCTTGCTTGTAAAGATAGTTGGAAGCATACTGAAAGCACTATTCCCTGATACCCTTATAATGCCTATTGCAGAAGTGGTATATCCCGTAGCTATTGCAGCAATTACATCGTCATGCATTTTTATCCTTTGTTTCTAAAATTTTTGAATCGATAAACTGCTGAAGTATTGTCAAAATATTGTTTGTTGTCCAGTAGATTACCAATCCCGAAGGAAAGCCTAAAAACATAGCAGTAAAAATAAGAGGCATGAACATCATGATTTTTTGCTGCTTTGGGTCCATAGTTGACGGTGTAAGCTTTTGCTGTAAAAACATGGTTAATCCCATAAATATAGGCAGTATATAGTATGGATCTTTTGCACTTAAGTCTGTAATCCAGAGCATAAAGGGTGCACCTCTTAACTCTATGGCGTTTAATAGAACATTGTAGAATGCCAGAAATACAGGTATCTGTATGATGACGGGCAAACATCCACCAAATGGGTTTACCTTATGTTTTTTATATAGCTCCATTGTAGCTTTGTTTAATTGATCCGGCTTGCCTTTGTACTTTACCTGCAGCTCTTTTAATTTGGGCTGAAGCTTGGACATCGCCTTCATTGATTTGAACGATTTGAAGCTCAGGGGATAGAATAGCAATCTTATGAAAAATGTTAGTATTATAATAGCTACTCCGTAATTACCTACAATAGAGTATAGAAAATTTAAAACCTGCAACGAGGGTTTTCCTATAAAACCGAACATGCCAAATCTGATAATTTTACTTAAATTATGATCAACAGAGGCTATTATCTGTTTGCTTTTCGGCCCGCCGTATATCTCTATTTTTGTAGGCGTTGTTAAATTTGCATATATATAGTGGTTGCTGTTAAGGTTTGTATATCCGCCGACAATTCTATTGCTTTTAACAGGTAGAAAAGCAAGGCAGAAGTATTTACTTTCGAGTGCTATCCAGTTTATATCTTCATCTGGTTTAATCTTTTTGTCTTTTCTGATCTTTTTCCCACCGACCAAAGCAACTGCACCAAGGTGAGAGTATTTGCTTTTTTCCAAATCTCCAAGGTTAGGACCTGCGTATAGAGAAAAATCTTCATTTATATCTTTGCCGTTTCTTAATACGCTAACGTCGAGATTTACCGTAAAAGCATCGTTTGCAAAGGTGTATCTTTTTATAATAGTTATATTCCCAAGGGATTTTTTTAATGTTAGTGTAGATTTTTCTTTACTTTTATTTAATATAAGATTTTCTTGATCTGTACTGTATGCTACTGTTTTTTCAACGTTTTCAATATTTCTGTCTTTGAAGACGGTCTCCAATGTTCCATATGACCCTTTGCTTTCAACGAGCGTAACAGGTTTTTTATCAAGATGGTATTTCTTTAGTATAAGTCGCTTAATTGCACCGCTTTTATTGGATATTTTTATTATATAATTGTCGGTTTCAACATTAATAATTTTTTCATTTATTGATGTTTGTTTAGCTGTGCTTTTTACGGCTGCCTGCATTGGTTGAGAATCTTTGTTTACAACAACGGTCTGCTGCTTGCTTGAATGTTGTGCAGGTATAAAAAAATAACCGTAAACAGTAATTAGAAGCATTGTTATGCCTATAGCAATTATAGCTCTCTTTTCATTGTTTCCCATTTTTTCTCCTTTTAAATTGGAACAAGGGCTTGTTCGGCGGATCGTATCCGCCTGCCGACCAGGGTCCGCATCTTAATATTCTGTATATTGACATTACAGTACCTTGAAAAGGCCCGAATTTTTTTATCGCTTCTATAGAATAGTTTGAACATGTAGGGTAAAATCTACAACTTGGCCTATGTAACGGTGATATATAATTTTGATAAAATTTGACAAGCGCAATAAGAATAGTGGATATAATGTCTTTAACTTTCATTTTGCTTTAAAAAACTGTTTGCAAAGTGCATAAAACTCTCAGTAATATCA
The DNA here is from genome assembly GCA_964522785.1 of uncultured Desulfurellales bacterium. GTDB lineage: Bacteria > Campylobacterota_A > Desulfurellia > Desulfurellales > Hippeaceae > S144-51. The sequence goes on along the minus strand of CAZFWO010000066.1, from coordinate 766 downwards.
CTAAAATTACCGTACAAGATATTTTTTCTTGCTATAATAGCCATATGTATATTTTGTGGTAAAGAATTTTTATTTAATCTGACAATCTCTCTCATAATTCTTTTTGCTCTATTTCTCTTAATTGCATTGCCAATTTTTTTACTTGCCACAAATCCGATTTGCAGTTCACTTTGATTTTCTAACAAAAAAACTACAAAAAACCTTCCTATAAATTTTTCACCTTTCTCATATATTTCCTTAAAATCCCTGTTCTTTAATGTTCTATACGCATTTTTCAGACAGATAACCTCTTTTTTCCTTTTGCCCTCCTGCTTGCGATAACTGCTCTGCCAGAGCTTGTTTTCATCCTTTTTCTAAAGCCATGTGTCCTTTTCTTTCTTGTATTGTGTGGTTGAAATGTTCTTTTCATAGTTTTAAATCCTCCCAAATTTTTTCTTTTAAGCCAGTGAAGTATACTAAAAAAAAATTAAAATTCAATAATATTTTATGCGTAATAGCTTTTTGTACAGCAGTATCTTTCTAAAGATGAGATTTTTTTGAAGATTCATTATTCTATCTTAATTCCTATTTATTTTTTAAGAAAAGTGTTGACATGTAAAATGCCTTAGGTATATAATCACATATGATTGAGAGGGAAGAAAAATATAAAACTAATTTTTGAGGAGGTTGTTTAGTATGTTAGGTATTCGTAAGGTCAGTATAGTTGGGGCGGGCCATGTTGGTGAGTCTGCTGCTTTCATTATGGCTATGAGAGGAATAGCTGATG
>CAZFWO010000065.1:0-8021 GCA_964522785.1 uncultured Desulfurellales bacterium | reverse complement strand
TAGGAGGAGTTAATGAATTATCAAGATGTAATATTGTCATTGTCAAATTTTTGGGAAAAAAAGAATTGTATAATACTTCAGCCTTATGATATAGAATCCGGAGCGGGAACATTTCATTGGGCAACAACACTGAAGGCTTTAAGTAAGGATAAATGGAACGTTGCATATCCTGCGCCGTCAAGAAGACCTACAGACGGTAGATATGGCGAGAATCCAAACAGACTCCAGCACTACTATCAATATCAGGTTATCATGAAGCCTTCGCCCTTAAATATTCAAGATTTATATTTGGAATCCCTCGAGTATCTCGGGATAAAATTAAACGAACACGATATCAGATTTGTTGAAGATAATTGGGAATCTCCTACACTTGGTGCATGGGGATTGGGCTGGGAAGTATGGCTTGATGGAATGGAGGTTACACAATTTACATACTTTCAGCAGGTGGGAGGATATGATTTAAAACAGATACCTGTTGAAATTACATATGGAACAGAGAGGCTTGGAATGTATATACAGGGTGTAGATAGTGTTTTTGATATGAAATGGAACAACGATTTTACATATGGTGATGTTCATAAACATGACGAGTATGAATATTCAAAGTACAACTTCGAGATTGCAGATACATCTATGCTGTTCAATCTGTTCGATATGTATGAAAAGGAGAGCAATAGGTGTTTGGAGGCAAAACTTGTCAGACCCGCTTATGATTATTGCATGAAATGCTCTCATGTTTTTAACCTGCTTGACGCACGAAATGCTATCAGTGTTGCAGAGCGTACGACATTTATAAAAAGGGTCAGAGATTTAGCGGCATCAATAGCGACACTATACGTGGAGGAAAATCAATGAAACTGCTGTTTGAACTGTTTATGGAGGAGTTGCCCGCATCTGAAATGAGTGGATTGGATGAAAGAATTAATTCTCTACTTACTTCTATTTTGGATGAGAATGGCGTATTGTATAACAATCTTCTTATTTATATAACACCGAGAAGGGTTGCTGTTAAATTTGAATTTGAGGAATATATAAAGTCTGAAGAAAGAGAAATAGTAGGCCCACCTGAAGGTGTATGTTTCAAAGATAACCAACCAACAAGAGCACTGACAGGATTTTTAAAGAAAAACGGTGCCGATATCAAGGATATTAGAATAAAAAAAACAAATAAGGGAAGATATGTCAGCATTGTTTCAAAAAGTGAAAGGGTTGCCGCAAAGCCATTGATGGCCGATATATTCAAAAACCTCCTGATGAGAATTCATTTTGACAAGAAAATGCGCTGGGGTGAAGGAAACGTTGAATTTATAAGGCCTGTGCACAATATAACATTTACAATAGACAATGAAATTGTGGATTTTGATTTTGCGTCTATATCATCAACATCATACACATACGGACACAGATTTTTAAGTAAGGATAAAATCAGGCTTACATATGATAATTATGAAAAGGAGCTGGAGAGCGGATTTGTTATAGTGGATCAAAACAGAAGAAAGCAAATCATACTGAACCAGTTAAACGATATATGCGAAAAAAATAATATGGATATTGTTTATGACGATGCTCTTTTAAACGAGGTTGTAAACTTGACTGAATATCCGAAAATCGTCGTCGGCGAATTCGATGAAAAATTTCTCAAACTCCCAAAAGAGGTTTTGATAACATCTATGAAAGACCACCAGAGATATTTTGCTTTTATAAAAGATGGTAATCTATGTAACAGGTTTGCTGCCGTATCAAATATAGAAACGGATGATATGGGCATAATACAGGCAGGATACGAAAGGGTTTTAAGGGCAAGATTTGCCGATGCGGAGTTCTTTTTCGCAGAAGACTCAAAACATAAACTGGAAGAATTTGTTAGTGATTTGAGAAATATGACATTTCAGGAAAAGCTTGGAACACAGTACGAAAGAACATTGAGGCTTATGGAGCTTGGAGGATATATCGCGTCATCATTGGGGTTCAATCAAGATAGGGCTATGAGGGCTGCGTATCTATCAAAAGCAGACCTTTTGACAGATATGGTATATGAATTCCCTGAGCTGCAAGGTGTTATGGGCAGGGAATATGCGCTGCTTTCCGGTGAGGATTCGGAGGTTGCTAAAGCTATATATGAGCAATATCTGCCTCAAGGAGATAAGATACCAACAACGCAATCGGGTATATCATTATCATTGGCCGATAAATTTGATTTGATAGTTGGCGGATTTATTGCAAATTTAAAACCTACCGGCACGAAAGACCCATATGCTCTAAGACGGGCTGCACTGGGTATTATAAAAATTCTCATAGACAATAGATTGAATCTGGATTTGTTAAGTGTTATAGAAAAATCGCAAAAGCTGTATAAAAAAGATATAGATAGCAAAGAAATGATAGATTTTATCAAAATTAGGTTTAATAATTACCTTTCGGATTATCCTCACGACGCTTTAAGTGCTGTGGTTGAGTCAAATTTTACGGATATCTATGATGCCTATTTAAGACTAAAGGCTCTATACAATCTCTTTAAAAATGATCCGAAAAAAGAGGATAGATTTGCCATAAAGAGGGTTTTTAACATAGTCAAGGATTTTGCCAAAACCGATGTTGACGAGAGTCTATTCAATCAAGAGTACGAAGCGGCTCTCTTTGAAGATATCAAGAAAGTAGAAGCTCAATCAGAAAAACAGCTTATGAATAAGAATTATGAAGGGCTTTTGGATGCCGTGACATCTATAAAAGACAGCATAAACAATTTTTTTGATAATGTTATGGTTATGGATAAAAATGAACGGATAAGGAATAACAGGTTGTCTTTATTGAATAGGCTGAAAACTGTTGTAATGAATGTTGCTGATTTTAAATTTTTAGAGATCTAAGGGGTTTTTATGTTGAGATTAAAGAGTGTTGTTGGATTAACCTTTGAGGATGTGTTGCTTTTGCCCGCAAAATCCGATGTTTTGCCGAAGGACACCGATACATCCGTTATGCTAACCGATAGACTGCAGTTAAAGATTCCTATTATCTCTGCTGCAATGGATACAGTTACGGAATATAGAATGGCAATAGCAATGGCACGCAATGGTGGACTTGGCATAATACATAAAAATATGTCGATAGAGCAGCAAGCAAAGCAGGTAAGAAAGGTAAAAAAATCCGAAAGCGGTATGATTTTGGAACCTATTACTATAGAACCCGATGCCTCGATACGTGACGCTTTGTATATTATGAGTCAATATCACATATCAGGTATACCCGTAGTACTGAAGGATGGTAAGCTTGTCGGTATAATAACGAACAGGGATGTGCAATTTGAAAAGGATTTCTCAAAATCCGTAAGTTCCGTTATGACAAAGGATAATTTAATAACTGCAAGTGAGGGCATAACACTTTCTGAGGCTGAGGAGTACCTAAAAAAATATAAGGTCGAAAAATTGCCGATCGTAGATAAGGAGTTTAAAATAAAGGGGCTCATTACGATAAAGGATATAAGGAAAAAGAAAGAGTATCCCAACGCTACAAAGGATATACATGGAAGGCTTGTTGTGGGTGCAGCTATAGGAACAAAAGATGGTATAAGAAGGGCTCAACTATTGGCTGAATCTGGTGTTGATGTGCTGGTTGTTGATTCGGCTCATGGACATTCTACATACATTTTAAAACTTGTGGAAACGGTAAAAGCCAAATATCCGAATATAACGGTTATAGCTGGTAATGTTGCTACAAAAGAAGGCACAAAAAGCTTGATTGAATCCGGTGCAGATGTTGTTAAGGTAGGCATAGGGCCTGGTTCCATATGTACAACAAGAATAGTTACAGGGGTTGGAGTTCCCCAGATTACGGCAATTTCCGAATGTGCTGAGGAGGCTGAATATTACAATAAAAGAATTATAGCCGACGGAGGCATAAAATTCTCCGGAGATATAGTAAAGTCTTTGGCTGCCGGGGCAAGTGCAGTTATGGTGGGTAATCTGCTTGCAGGCGTTGAGGAATCACCCGGAGAATCACTTATATATCAAGGAAGAAAGTACAAGGTGTACAGGGGAATGGGTTCTATTGGGGCAATGAGGCAGGGAAGTAGAGATAGGTATTTTCAGGATGAAGTGGAATTTGAAAAACTTGTTCCTGAGGGTGTCGAGGGAAGAGTGCCTTATAAAGGAAACGTGAAGGACGTTATATATCAACTTATGGGCGGATTGAAATCTGGAATGGGGTATACAGGATGCAGGACAATAGATGAATTAAGAAACAATGCTACATTTATTCAAATAACCACTGCGTCGTTAAAAGAAAGCCACGTCCACGATGTTATAATGACAAAGGAGCCACCAAACTACAATGTTTAAGAGAGTATTGTTGCTGTTTATAGTTTTTATTTTTTTGCCGAGTATATCATTTCCAAGGGATATAGAGGTTTATTTTACACCATCATACAAGGCTTTGGATGCTATAGTTGATTTAATAAACACAAGCAGGAAAAGTGTGGATATTGCTATGTATAATTTTACATCAAGACCTTTATCCCATGCGCTTGTTCTGGCAAAAAGGCGAGGGCTTAGGATTAGGGTTGTATTGGATAGGAATTCTAATGATCCAAAGACAAATCAATATACAAAGTATCTTTATCTGAAAAATAACGCTATAGATGTGAGATTTGCAAAGCCGCACAGACATTGGGACAGAGATGGTATTATGCATAATAAATTTGCAGTGATAGATGATAAAATTGTAATAACAGGCTCTGCAAATTGGACGGCGAGCGCATTTGTAATAAATGACGAAAATGTTGTAGTAATCAATAGGCGTGATATAGCTAATGTCTATGCAAAGGAGTTTCAAATACTTTGGAAAAATGCAGACAAAGAATAGAGCGCATGGCAGATGCTAATTTTAATAGGGCAAGAGAGGGGCTGCGTGTATTGGAGGATATAGCCCGTTTTGTTCTTGATGATAAAGAGATATCACGGTCAATAAAAAATATGCGTTCCGATATTGCATACATACAAAAAAAGTATAAAGGTTTTATTTTCTTTAGAAATACGGAAAATGATGTAGGTACAAAACTAAGCAGTGCTATAGAGGAAGATAGAAGCTCTTTGGAAGATGTAGCGCAAGCCAATATAAAGAGGGTTCAAGAGTCTTTAAGGGTTCTTGAAGAGGTTTTTAAGATAATAGATAATAAGACATCCTCTGAGCTGAAAAATATTAGATACAGAAGCTATACGATAGAAAAAGACATAGTAGAAAAACTTGAAGGATAGGTGATGGACGAAAAATATATAAGAAACTTTTCCATTATAGCACATATAGACCACGGTAAAAGTACGCTTGCGGATAGGTTAATAGAGGATACCGGCGGTTTAAGTAAAAGGGAGATGAAAGAGCAGATATTGGATAGCCTTGCGGTTGAAAGAAAGCATGGTATAACCGTTAAGGCTCAGACCGTAAGACTCGAATATACATATAATAATGAAAAATATTATTTAAATATGATAGATACACCCGGGCATGTAGATTTTGGATATGAGGTTGAAAAGAGCTTGAGAGCGTGCGAAGGCTGTCTTTTAGTGGTTGATGCGACTCAGGGTGTTGAGGCTCAAACCATAGCCAATGCGTACCTTGCTATAAATAACGATCTCGAGATAATACCTGTAATAAACAAAATTGACCTGCCTTCTGCTGACATAGAAAGGACAAAGAGTGAAATAGAGGATGCTCTTGGTATAGATGCGCAGGAGGCAATAGAGATATCCGCAAAGAACAACATCAATATTGATAAGGTAATGAACGCAATTATAGAAAGAATACCTTCACCTAAGGGCAATGAAAATAGTCCGTTAAGGGCTCTTGTTGTTGATTCGTGGTATGATAACTATCGCGGTGTAATATTTATAATAAGGATATTTGACGGAATATTAAACAAGAACGACAAAATTATGATGTACTCCAATAAAAAAACCTACGAGGTTGAAGAGTTGGGTATATTCACGCCCAAAGCCAAGAGTATGAGTTCCTTACATAATGGGAGTGTAGGGTATGTTGTGGCGAATATAAAAAATATCAGTGATGCTGTTGTGGGCGATACCTTGACACTTGCCGACAATCCTACAGATAAACCGTTTGATGGATTTGAAAAGCCTAAACCGTTTGTTTTTGCCGGTGTGTACCCTACGGAACCGGAAAAGTATGGTGATTTGAAAGAAGCGTTAGAAAAGCTTCAGCTGAACGATTCATCGCTCACGGTAGAAAAGGAGAAATCGGACTCTTTGGGGTTTGGTTTTAGGTGCGGTTTTTTGGGTGTTTTAAGTATGAATATAACAAAAGAGCGTTTGGAGGAGGAGTTTGATCTTGATGTTATAATAACAACACCGAATGTTCTCTACAGGATAGAACAGACAAACAGAGAGATATTGGAAATTTCCAATCCCTCAATGCTTCCGCCGCAACAAAAAATAGCTGCAATCTATGAGCCGTTTGTTGATATAGAGATTGTAACGCCTGCTGAGTTTGTTGGAAATATATTGAAACTGTTACAGGATAGAAGAGGGAGACAACAAGATTTATCATACATATCCAGCAATAGGGTAATGATTAAATACTGTATGCCGCTTGTAGAGATAATAACAGATTTCTATGATAAGCTAAAATCTACATCGAGAGGCTATGCCTCATTTGACTATAATTTAAGGGATTTTGAAAAATCCGATCTGACTAAACTAATTGTATTGGTAAACGGTAAGGAGATAGATTCTTTTTCTTTGATTGTACCAAAGGAAAAGGCGTATAGACTGGCAAGAGGCGTGCTGTTGAATTTAAAAAAATTTATACCAAAACAGTTGTTTGAAATAAGGTTACAGGCAAAGGTCGGCGGAAAAATAATAGCCAAAGAACAGATTAGTGCACTGAGAAAGGATGTTCTTGCAAAATGTTACGGTGGGGATATTACAAGGAAAAGAAAACTGCTGGAAAAGCAAAAAAAAGGCAAAAAGAAGATGAAGCAGCTTGGGAATATTGGTATATCCAAAGAAGCGTTTGTTAAATTGCTTGAAATAGATAATTGAGGAGGGTTGTTTTGACGAGAAAAGAGAAAATTTATGATTGGATTAAATCCATTGTAATAGCCTTAATTATAGCGCTATTTATCAGGGCATTTATAGTTGAGGCATTTAAGATACCATCTTCATCAATGGAAAATACCCTGCTGATTGGAGATCATATACTTGTAAGCAGGTTCATATACGGTATAAGGATGCCGTTTAGCGGCGCTACCATCATACCTGTAGGGCATCCGAAACATGGAGATATCGTAGTTTTTATGTGGCCTAAGAATCCAAATATATACTATATAAAACGCTGTATCGGGGTTCCGGGCGATGTCTTAGAGATGAAGGATAAAGTGCTCTACAGAAACGGGAAAAAGGTTGTAGAGCCGTATGTTATACATAGAGATTTGAATATATATCCAAGAAACACGCAGTATAGAATGGCAAGGACCCTATTTGGCTCAAGGGATAATTTTGGCCCTGTAAAGGTTCCTCCGCATTCCTATTTCATGATGGGCGACAACAGGGATAATTCCTATGATTCTCGTTATTGGGGATTTGTTCCGGAGAAAAACCTGACAGGGAAGGCATTTATTATCTATGGTTCGTGGGAATTTAGTCCGTTTGAGATAAGATTTAACAGATTTTTTAGAACTGTACAATAGTTAAAGAATGGCAGACAAAACAGTATATAATGAGACCATTGCACGGTGATGAAATAATACTCTTACAATTTCTTATCAAATCCTCTCAACTCAAGAATGAATTTTTTAACGATGATCCAGCACCTATTCTTAAAACATTATCTTTGAGAATAGGTGACGGGGAAGGACATTGCTCATTAAGCACACTAAGCACTTTTTGTGTAATGTCAGTTACCATAAAGAAAATAATAGCAGGTTTGTGAGGAATAGACTCAAACAGTTGAGCCCGTTACCAATTTTCGTAAAAACTTTTATTTTATTAAGAACTTTATCCACGAAAATAGGT
>CAZFWO010000064.1:0-8031 GCA_964522785.1 uncultured Desulfurellales bacterium | reverse complement strand
TAATGTCAGTTACCATAAAGAAAATAACAGCAGGTTTGTGAAAAATAGACTCAAATATAGTTGAGCCTAAGCACCTATTTTCGTAAAAAACTTTTATTTTTTTAAAAACTTCATCCAAGAAAATAGGTGCTGGGTTGATAAGAAACAGTATATTATATTGTTATTGTATTATTGTGCAATTGTCTCTTTATGATTTTACAAGTGAAATTTAATTGATTTTATGTGAATAAAAGCTTAGACAAAACACCCATTGGGGAATAAAAGTTGCTAATAACAATATTGAGATGATTTTTTAAGGGGGTGTATTTAGTGAAGAAGCTGATTGCACTGTTTGCTGTTGTAATAATGCTTTCAAGCTGTGCAGTATCAAATAAAGAGAGAAGGTATGCTCAAATGCCAGAATATGTAAAGTCGCAGCCTGAACTTCAGCAGCAGAAGGTTAACAATGAGGGCTCAACATGGAATAATGAAGATAGTTTGGTGTCTGACGGAGGCGCCTCTTATGAGGGGGATATAGTAACCATTATTGTTAATGAAAATGCTTCAAGCAGTAATCAATCAAATACAAAGCTGTCTGAGGATTCATCTACAAAAAGTGGTTTAACAACATTTTTGGGAGCACAAAATAGGGTTTTTAAAGCATTAAATACGACGGCAGGTACAGATAATCTTGCAAATTTGGGTGGCTCAAATTCGTATAAGGGGAGTGGTTCAAATACAAAAACAGACAAGCTGCAAGCAACAATAACAGCTCGTGTCGTGAAGGTTTTGCCTCATCATAGGCTATTTATAAGAGGGGAAAAACAGGTTTTTACGAATGGAGACGAACAAACATTGATTATAACCGGTATAATAGATAAATACAAACTTACAAAGGATAACACTATAGATTCCCAATATATATCCGATGCAAAAATATTTTACAATGGAAAAGGGCTTGTGAGTAATACACATAATCAAGGATGGGTTGCAAAGTTATGGGAATTGATACGTCCATTTTAGGGGGTACTATTATGATAAAAAGAGCTGTTTTGTTTTCATTTATTATCAGCATCGTTTTTTCAATAAATACCTTTGCTTTTGATGTGAGAATAGGTGATGTTGCAAATATTTTAGGGGTTAGAACAAACCAGCTTGTGGGGTATGGTCTTGTTGCAGGCTTGGATGGCACAGGCGATGGAAGTAGTGAATATTTCACCATTCAATCTATAGCTAATGTACTTAAAAAAATGGGCGTGACACTCTCTGATAGCTTAGTTAGTTCCCTTAAAACAAAAAATGTTGCCGCTGTTATGGTAACGGCTACATTGCCTCCGTTTGTAAAACAGGGTGACAGAATAGATGTAAGCGTATCGTCTATAGGTGATGCCAAGAGCCTGCAGGGTGGAACTTTGTTAATGACTCCATTAAAGGCAGGCAACGGTAATATTTACGCTGTAGCTCAGGGAGCAGTATCAATAGGCGGCTTCAATCTTGGTTCAGGCGGCGGAAACAAAATTCGAAAAAATCATGCCACGGCGGGTAGAATACCAAATGGAGCTATAGTTGAAAAAGAGGTTGATGTAAATATTAATGCAAAAAACGAAATTACATATTCTTTGAAACGGCCTGATTTTACGCTTTCAACGGAAATAGCCAAATCTATTAATCGTTTTTACAGGAGAAGTATAGCATTCCCCCAGGATTCAGGCAGTGTGAAGGTGATAGTTCCCAATCTTTACAAGGGGAATGTTGTTGAGTTCATATCTCAGATTAACCAACTTAGTGTTACAGCCATTTCAAAGCCCATAGTTGTATTGGATGAAAAAACAGGAACTGTTGTGGTTGGCGGCGATGTTACCATTGAGCCTATAAGTATATCTCATGGAAATCTGACCGTTACTGTGGAAACCGTAAAGAACGTATCACAGCCTAATCCTCTATCCAAAGGGAAAACCAAAGTTATTAATAATAAGTCTGTATCGGTTAAAGAGTCAAAAGGCACATTCCTTACGTTTTCAAAGGGTGCAAAGGTTAGTGATTTGGTTAGTGCACTAAATAAAGCAGGGGCTACGCCGAGGGATATGATGGCAATATTTCAATCCATAAAAGCGGCGGGTGCTCTCAATGCGGATTTGGAGATGATGTAATGATTGAAGCAGTAGGAAACAGTAATGTGACGGTAAATAACATTATGCAACTGAAAAAAGCCTGCATGGGTTTTGAGGCTATCATGGTCGAGAAAATGCTTGAGTCTATGGATAAAACCATCCCAGAAGATCCACTGCTAAAAAACAATGCCCAAAATAGTATATATAAATCTATGTATATCAACGCTTTGTCAAAGAAAATAGCCAATAGATCGCAGTTTGGCATAGGAAATTTACTTTTTAATTCGCTTAAAAGCTATGTAGATTATAAAAAATATAAGACGAAGAGCTTAAAGCCGCTAAGGGCGGATGTAGACTTTAAACCCTTCAATAATAATCGTTCTTCTGATATAATACATATAAAAAAGATTGTGGATGAAGCATCTAAAAAGTACTCCGTACCAAAAAAACTTATATACGGTATAATAAAGGCGGAGTCAAATTTTAATCCCCATGCTTTGTCTAAGGCTGGAGCTGTCGGAGTAATGCAGCTTATGCCTCAAACCGCGCTTGAAATGGGTGCTGAGAATATATGGAATATCAGGGAAAATGTAATGGCTGGTGTAAAGTATATTTCATCTTTGATTAACAGATTTAAAAATGAAAAGATGGCAATAGCGGCGTACAATGCAGGACCTTCCAATGTGCAAAGGTATAAAGGTGTTCCTCCTTTTAAAGAAACAAAAAATTATGTCAAAAAAGTACTTGCTTATGTTGACAATAAATATTAAAGTTTTGCCGTATTTATCCGATTATTCAATTAGAATGAATGATGATGGAGGTGTTTATGAAAATAAATGAGTTCATGGGTAATATAATCAATAAGTACATCAAACAATCAAGAACTGCAGATGAAATAAAAACTAAAAAACAGCCATCTGTAGCGGATGGTGCTATAAAAAGAGTAGATAGTGACAAGGTTGAAATTTCAGATAATGCAAAGCTTTTATCTCAATTGGAATGTAAGGATAGCGACAAGGCAGAAAGAATAGAGAGCGTTAAAGTAGCTTTAAATAGCGGGACTTACAAACCCGACATAGATGAAATTGCCAAATCCGTTCTAAAGGAGTGGAAGGGTGAATGATTTAACGGAAACAAAAGAAATTTTATCATCATTTGTCACGTTGTATAAGGAGCTTTTATCCATAACAGAAAAGGAGAGAGAGGGTCTTGTAGGTGCAGACATAGAAAGACTGTCAAAGATAGTTGAATTAAAGCAGTATATAAGTTTAAAAATCAAAAGTCTTGAAGATAAGCTTAAAACAATCCTGGAAAGATATGGGGCAGATAGTGTTGACGAACTCTTGTTTGTTTTAAGCAAAAATAGGGATGTTGACGAAGTTAGGGTTTTAAACGGTATGTTGCATGAGGCTCTAACTAAATTTAACAGAGAGTTCGAAATAAACAGAATGATTATGCAAGAAAGTGTTTCATTTTATAACAGCATGCTTAATATGTATATGGGCTTTATTAAAAATAAAAATGACCGTTATGATAAAAATGCAGCAATAGATATAGACCAACATTCTATCGGCGTGAGGGCATAGATGCCTACTATTTTTGACGGGCTGTTTATAGGAAAAAGCGGATTATATACCAATCAAATGGCTTTAAATGTATCGGGAAACAATGTTGCAAATGTTAACACACCCGGATACACAAGAGAAAATGTAGAGGTCGTAAGCTCTATTCCTATGTTTACATATCCTGGTACATTTGGAACGGGCGTAGAAGTTTCTCAAATTGTCAGTGCAAGAGATGAGCTTATAGACAGAAGGACAAGAGATGCCTATAACGACGAGTCATACTATAACAAATTAAACTCAACACTCGATGAGGTTCAGAATGTATTCAATGAAGAAAACGGTGTAGGCTTAAAAAAATCTATGGAAGAATTTTTTAATGCGTGGCATGCCCTTGCTCTAAATCCTGATTTGGAAACAGGTAGGCAGCAGGTTTTGGAAAAGGGGCAGACGCTAAGCAATGATATCAATAATGTTTATAAATCTTTATCAGACATTAGAAACGGCTTGGACAATCAGACAACATATGTAGCGACTCAGATTAACAGTTTATCCAAAAGGATTGCTGAGTTAAATTATGAGATAAAAAAAGGGGAATTGGGAGACAAGGATCATGCAAATACATTGAGGGATGAAAGAAGCGTATTGCTTGACAAACTCAGTAAACTGACGGATGTAACTATAATGGAGAGTTCTTACGATAACAATACAAAGCCGGAATTGACGGTTTTACTTGGAGGTATGCCTATAGTTTCAGGCACTTCCTATAATAATATAAGCGCCGAAAAGGTAAATGGCGAACAATATAATAAAATTTATTTCTTGAATAGTTCGGGGAGCAAAAAAGATATTACCAACAAGATATTGGGCGGGGAGCTTGGAGCATCCTTAAAACTCAGGGATAGTATAGTTCCTCAATATCAGGAAAAAGTAGATGAATTGGCAAAAACATTTATAAATGAGATAAATATTTTGCACTCTGCGGGTACAGGTTTGACTCCATATTCACAGATTGCTGGTGTAAATACAGTTAAAGATGCAAACGCAATTGTGAGTTCTCATAGTGCTACAGGACTTGATATGGATGTTAAGACAGGTTCATTTAAGGTTAAAGTTACAGATGAAGATGGCAACGATATAGGTATATATACGATTAAGGTTAAAGACAGCGATAAAATAAGTGATGTAATAAATAACTTTAATTCACAACTCAATCAGTATGCAACTATGAATATTTCATCATCCAAAGACGGCCAGATACAGATAAAAGCAAAAAACAACTACAAATTTTCATTTGTCTATGACAGCTCAAATTTTTTGGCGGCAACAGGTATAAATACCTTTTTTTATGGGCATAGTGGCAGTGATATTTCAGTAAGCTCTGTATTGAAAAATGATCCCAGCAAGATAGCTGCAGGCAAAACACTGAGCCCTGGCGATAGTGCCAATGCAGAAGCTATTGCTCAGCTACAACTTTCCAAGATTATGGATAATAATACTCAAAGTGTTGATGAATACTACAATGCGTTTCTTGGACTGGTTGGCTCAGATAAACAGAGGTTTGACGGCATATATAAGGCAAAACAAGCGACGGTGCATCAGCTCGAAACAACCAAACAATCAACGGAGGGTGTTTCATTGGATGAAGAGGCTTCGAATCTAATAAAGTTCCAAAGGGCTTATCAGGCAAATGCCAAATTTATATCGGCAATAGATGATATGACCCAAACCCTTATAGGTATGATTAAATGAGAATAACCGATAATATTTTGTTTAATAATTTTCTTTACAATATTAATAAAATAAACGAAAAGACCTATACTACAAATTCTCAGATGTCAAGCGGAAAGAAATTGCTTGATCTGTCGTCAGATCCTATATCACTATCAAAAGTTTTGTCGTTGAAAGATATAAATATGAGATTTGATCAGTATATAACAAATATAGCTTCTGCAAATTCCATTCTGGATGCCGAAGATACATCGCTCTCCAACGCAGACGACCTTATACATAGAGCCAGCAGTTTGCTTATAAAGGGTGCAAATTCAACAAACAATGACGAAGCCAGCAGAACTGCGATATCGGAAGAACTCGATAGTATCATAGAAGAACTTGGTAATTCTGCTAACACAATATTTCAGGGTAAATACCTGTTTTCCGGATTTAAGACTGATACTCAGCCCATACAGGACAAAACGCAGGAGGTAGCTGTAATAGATACGGGTGGCGGATACAATATGGAAGCAGAAATTGCGCCTGTGTATAAGGACATAAATCAGCTTGAAAGCGGCAACTATACAATACATATTAAAGACGGGAGATTGAGCTTAAAAGACAGTACGGGAGGTGCTGTGCCTATAGATGGCAACTCCAAGGATGAATCGGATGTGGGCGGGAATGTGCTTGCAAACTCGATTGATATTTCAGATAAAAAAGATACGTGGATAGATTTGGGGAGAGGTGTAAGGATTAAGCTGTCCGATGTAGGTTCCACTTATGATATAGATATATCATATAAATCTGGCGGTAATAATATATATATGGGCGATGAAGGGGTTAGGGATGTGGAATATTCAGATGGATTGGCAAGCCCTGTAACCATAACTGCAAAGGATATATATAAACCTACAAATCAGGCAATAGAGAGCAACAACTACCTTTTTGACAAAACAACCGGTAACTATATTACAAAAGAAACGGAACTTTCAGATATTACATTAAACGAAGCTCTAAGCAATGTTGCGCTTCAGACGGGCTATAAGATAGAGATATCCGGAAGTGATCACAACGGTAATCTAATTAATGGTGTGTTGAGTATTGTATCTGGAATGAGCGTAAATGATATGATAAATAAAATTGAAAGTTTGGATTCGACAGAGGAGCTTGAAAATAATAAAGTTCTTGTAACATCTGGAGGTACTTTGGCAGATGCATCCTCAACGCTGAGTGCATTGAATCTTGTGCATGGTTCATCTACAGTCACTTTCTCCGGTATGAACCACTCGGGAACCACAATAAATATTTCTTATGCTGTTAGTGGCGGTACAACTTTGGGGAATATGGCTCCTTTTATCTCAAACAACTTCAGCGCATATGTTACAACAGAACACGGCAGGATAGTTATAAAAGATAACAAATCGGGCGAAAGTAAACTAAAAGTATCTGCGCAGACAAAAGATGGTAAAAATCCGCTGTTTGGGTATTTTTTTGAATCAAGCAAGGGCGGAAGCGGTGGTTTAAAGGATATGGTTGAGGGAAAAGTGGAGAATGGGCATATTATTTTAGAAGACAAAAGACCCTCAGAAAGCAAATTTAATCTGTCATTTACAATTAAAGATTCATCCGATACGGTTCAGCCTAATATATTTGGCGTATTCAATATAAAAACCTTGGGCAAAGGGATAGATGTTTTTAGGGAATTAAGCGATGCAAGTTATGCGTTGAAACACCCAAATGAAAATAATCAAATCGGTATGCCTACACATTGGAGTGGCGGGACTACAATGCTGCCAACCATCTCGGGAACATATCTCGGTGGAATTAATGATAAATGGACAGCGAAGGTTATTGAGGGTTCTGATGACCTGTCTGTTGATGGAGCAACTTCAAGGATCTTGGTAACCAACAATAAAAATGAGACGGTGGCGACAGTTGATATTGCAAATGATGGTGGCAAATATGATATTCAGGTAAAAAATAAAGAAGGTATATTGATATACAACGTAAAAGGCGCATCGGATTTAAACAGTATAGTAGTTGAAACGGAACAGGCAAGTAATAATTTTAGCAAGCAGGATGAGGGTGTAAATGGCAAACCGGGTGTGACGCTTGGCTTTGATTCGGGTGGGTTAACAGAGGTATTTAAAGAAGGCGACAGTTTTTCATTTAATTTAAGCAACTCTATTGAGAATGCCATAGGCAAGTCGGAAGAGGCTTTAAATCAAATATTATCTGCAAGATCCATAGTTGGTGCAAGAACGAATAGAATGAGCTTGGCAGGCGAGAGAATCAATTCTGTAAAGATATCCAATTCAAAAACAATATCGGAACTTGAAGATGCTAACATGGCAGATGTATTTTCTGACTACAAGAGGAATTTGGTGATTATGCAAGCATTATTAAATGTAGGTTCAAAATTGACATCGCACAATTTATTTGATTATATCTAGAGACCACTGCGTAATCCATATTTCTTATCAAGTTCTCGAAACGAATATGAATTTTAGATAATCTAATTACTCCGTACCCAATACCCAGAACCTAGAACCTCACACTTACACTCACACCCTAAGTTGAGAGGATTTGATAAGAAATTGTAAGAGCAAAATTTTATCACTGTGCAGTGGTCTCATTAAGTAAAAAGTGCTTAGTATGCTTAT
>CAZFWO010000063.1:0-8142 GCA_964522785.1 uncultured Desulfurellales bacterium | reverse complement strand
AGGTTTGTGAAAAATAGGCTCAAACAGTTGAGCTTAAGCACCCAAAATCCAAAATCCCCGTACCTAGTGCGGTGGTCTCATTTGAATAAAAATATTGACTGTTTAAGCAAGGTATGCTAACTTCTTTTGTCTTTAGTAGATGCTGGATGTGGTTGTATTTATGGAAATTGTCGTTAAAATAAAGCCCAATGCAAAGAAAAGCTCTATTTTGGGGTTTAAAGATGGCTGTTTATTGGTTAGCGTAAAAGAGCAACCTATCGAAGGAAAGGCGAATAAGGCCATGATAGAGCTGTTGGCAAAATATTTAAAGGTGGCAAAGAGTTGTATAGAGCTTAAAAAAGGTGCAAAATCCAAGCTTAAAAAGGTAGAGATTAATTGTGTAGATAAAGTAGTTTTGACGAAATTGTTTGGAGGCGAATGAAATGCCTATTTATGAGTACGAATGTAAATTTTGTTCTTATAGGTTTCAGCTTTTGCAAAAAATGAACGATGCGGTACCATCTGTTTGTCCTAACTGCCATAAAGAAGGCGGTATACATAAGATTATATCGCAAACATCCTTTAAGCTGAAGGGCAGCGGCTGGTATGTAACGGATTATAAAAATTCCGGTAGTTCAGCAAATAGCTCAAAGATAAGTAGTGTAAGTAGCAATAGTGCTAAGGAGGGAGGTAAAAGGTGAAAGAGAGAACATTGTCTATTATTAAGCCCGATTGTGTAAGTGCCAATAATACGGGAAAGGTTATTGATATGCTTGAGAAAAATGGCTTTTCTATAATAGCTATGAAAAAAATTCAATTGACAAAAAAACAGGCTGAAGGGTTTTATATAGTGCATAAGGAAAGGCTGTTCTATAATTCTTTAACTACTTTTATGTCGGAGGGTCCTATTGTTGCTATGGTTTTGGAAAAGGAAAATGCCATTAAGGACTATAGAGATCTTATGGGGGCAACAGACCCTAAGGATGCAAAAGAGGGAACTATTAGATCAAAATTTGCAACCGATATAGAGAGAAATGCCGTTCATGGCTCGGATTCACCTGAGTCTGCCGATTTTGAGATAGGCTATTTTTTTAATGCTTTAGAGATATTGCAGTAAATTTAAAGATATTTAATAAAATATTTAATAAAAAGGAGTAGATAAAATGGCTCAACCAAAAAGAAAGTCTTCACATTCAAGAGCTGCCAAGAGGGCAACTCACAAAAAGTTAAACAATATTTCTTTATCCAAGTGTCCTAATTGCGGTGAATATAAACTTCCCCACAGGATATGTCCCTCATGTGGATACTATAAGGATAGAGAGGTGATAACTCCCGAGGAATAGATGAACTGTGTAGCCGTTGATGCCTATGGTGGCGATTATGCTCCGGAAGAAATTGTAAGTGGAGCCATAAAAGCCTTATCAGAAGAAAAAAAGCTTTCCATAATCCTTACCGGATATAAAGATAAGCTTAAGAAATTATTGAACGGCTATAACTATGATAAGGAAAGACTGAAATTAGAGGATGCTGATGATGTTATAGGCATGATGGATAAGCCGTCATTGGCATTGAGGAAAAATAATTCATCAATGGCTGTTGGTATTAAGCTGGTTAAAGAAGGCATGTCGGATGCTTTTGTGACGGCCGGAAATTCCGGAGCCGCGATGGCTTTATCCATGTTTATAATGGGGCGTATAAAAGGGGTTTCAAGGCCGGCGATAGCCGCCTTGTTGCCTACTTTGGAGGGCAGCGTACTTTTATTGGATGCGGGAGCGAATGTTGATTGTAAGCCTGTCAATTTACTGGAGTTTGCTTTAATGGGTGGTGTTTATACGAAGTATATGCTCAATATAGAATCACCGAGAATCAGCGTTTTAAGTAACGGCAGTGAGCCTGGTAAAGGCAATCAGCTTACTTTAAAGGCTTATGATCTGCTTTCTAAGAGCAAGTTAAATTTTGTGGGCAATATAGAGGGTGATGAAATCTATAAAGGTAGCGCTGATGTAGTAGTGTGCGATGGCTTTTTGGGTAATGTTATCCTTAAAACAAGCGAATCTATACCGCAACTTATAGCTGAATTTCTCAAGGTGGAGATAAAAAAAAGTTTTTGGTATAAAATTGGCTTTTTGCTTGCCAAACCTGCATTTAGACTGTTAAAAAATAAGGTGGATTACGCGGAATTCGGAGGCGCTCCGCTTCTTGGTGTAAACGGCACCTGTGTAATAAGTCATGGAAGAAGTAGCTCAACAGCTATTAAAAATGCTATAATTAGGGCATTAAAATTTTCTACTAAAAAAATAAACAGTAGGATTGAAAATGCTTTTAAAAAATGTAAAACATTACAAAGAATTAGGAAGGTTGAAAGTCCATGAATGCTAAAATATTATCTACAGGATCCTATTTGCCTAAAAAGGCTGTAACAAATAGTGATTTGGAAAAGGTGGTTGAAACAAGTGATGAGTGGATAGTTCAAAGAACGGGTATAAAGGTGAGGCATATTGTAGCAGAGGGTGAAGTAACGTCCGATTTGGCTTACAAAGCAGCACTTGATGCCCTAAACTCTGCCAATGTTGACCCGATGGATATAGATGCGATAATAGTAGCAACTGTAACGCCGGATAAGCCTCTTCCTGCAACGGCTCTGTTTGTTCAGGAAAAACTTGGTGCAAAGAACGCCTTTGGTTTTGATATAAATGCCGCGTGCAGCGGTTTTATGTATGCTCTATCTGTAGCCAATTCTTTCATTAAATCTCGAGTTGCCAAAAAAGTTTTGGTTATAGGTGCAGAGGCGTTGAGTAAGATAACGGATTGGCAGGATAGAAGCACGTGTGTTATATTTGGAGACGGGGCGGCGTGCGTTCTTCTTGGTGCTGCGGATGATGAAAGCAGCGGTGTTTTGGATATTAGGCTTCATTCGGACGGGCACTATACGTATTTGATGGAGGTTCCTGCATTAGGAAGTTATAAACCCTGTACAAAAGAAGCAATAGACAATAGAGATATTTATATAAAAATGAAGGGCAATGAAACCTTTAAAATGGCTGTAAGACATCTTATCAGCGTTAGTAAAGAGGTTTTAAATAGTACAGGTATGGAATTTAGCGATATTGATTTGATGATTTCCCACCAGGCAAACAAAAGAATAATAGAGGGTGTTGCAAAAAGGGCAAAATTGCCCGATGATAAGGTTATTATTACGATAGATCAACATGCGAATACCGCTGCAGCTTCCATTCCTTTGGCGTTGGATTGGGCATATAAGAATGGAAAGATACATAAAGGAGATACTTTGTTACTTAATAGCTTTGGCGCAAGCCTTACATGGGCTGCGGCTGTAATTAAATGGTAAATAGGAGGGTTGATGTTTAAAACAAGACTTTGTGACATTTTAAATATTGAATATCCTATCATTCAGGGCGGTATGGCATGGGTGGCGGATGCAGAATTAGCGTCTGCAATATCCGATGCTGGAGGATTGGGGCTCATAGCTGCCGGTAATGCTCCTGCTGATTGGGTTGAGAATGAAATTATAAAAGCAAAAAAAATGACAGATAAAACATTTGGTGTCAATGTAATGCTTTTATCGCCTTTTGTTGACGATGTGGTAGATGTTGTAATTAAGCATAAGATAAAGGTTGTTACGACAGGTGCAGGTAATCCGGGTAAATATATGGATAGATTTAAAGCCATAGGAATAAAGGTTATACCTGTTGTTCCCTCTGTAGCTTTGGCCAGGAGAATGGAATCTATAGGTGTAGATGCAGTGATTGCCGAAGGAATGGAGTCCGGGGGGCACATAGGAGAGTTAACCACAATTTCCATTGTTCCACAGGTTGCAGATGCGGTTACAATTCCTGTTATTGCTGCCGGTGGTATAGCAGATGGAAGGGGAATGGCGGCTGCTTTGGCACTCGGAGCTTCGGGTATCCAGATGGGGACAAGATTTGTTGCCTCTGCAGAGTGTACTATAGCCGATTCATATAAGGAAGCTATACTAAAAGCTAAAGACAGGGATACGATTGTTACAGGTAGAACAACGGGTCATCCTGTGAGGATTCTGAAAAACAAGCTTGCACGTGAAATTTTGAAACTTGAAGCCAAAGGGGCAACGAAAGAAGAACTTGAAAAATTCGGGGAAGGTAGATTGAGAATGGCGGCAAGAGAAGGCGATATGCAAATGGGAAGTGTGATGGCAGGGCAGATTGCAGGTTTAGTTAATGACATAAAGCCTGTAAAAAATATAATGGAAGATATAATCCATGAGGCTGAAGGTGTTATAAAAAATATGAACTCTTTGATAGAGGAATAAAATGCGTTTTTTGATGTTTACGGGGCAAGGCTCGCAGTTTGTAGGCATGGGAAAAGAGCTATACTATAATTTTGATATTGTGAAGAGTACCTTTAAAAGTGCAGACAGCGCTCTGGGTTTTTCTCTGAAGGATTTGATGTTTGATGGTCCTGAGGATAGGCTAACACTTACCGCGAATGCACAGCCGGCTATACTTGCTGTTTCTGTAGCCATATACAGACTTATAAAGAGTGAGACCGATTTTGATTTTGATATTGCAGCCGGGCACTCTTTGGGTGAATATTCCGCTTTGGTTGCCTGTGGTTCTATGGAGATTGAGGATGCAATATTTGCTGTTCACAAGAGAGGGCAGTTTATGCAGGAAGCGGTTAAAGAAGGTACTGGTGCAATGGCTGCTGTTTTAACAAAAAAACATAAGATGGTTGAGGAGTTGTGCGACAAAATAAGCAAAGAATCCGATAATTCATACTGCAATGTTGCAAACTACAACGCAAAAAATCAGGTCATAGTTTCGGGATACAAAGAAGGTGTTGAACGTGTCATGGAAGAGGCGCAAAAAGAGGGCCTGGGTAAGGTTATACCGTTAAATGTAAGTGCGCCCTTTCACTGTAATTTAATGAAGCCTGTGGAAGATAAAATGTCAGAAGTATTGGATAAAATAGAGTTAAAAAATCCGTTGAAACCGGTAATAGAAAATGTACATGCAGATGTAATAGCGAATAAAGAGCAGATAAAAAGATATCTAATAGAGCAGATAACTATGCCCGTGAGATGGATTCAGGATGTGGAAAAAGCTATTGAAATGGGTTGTAATGAGTTTGTTGAATTAGGTCCCAAAAATGTTCTGTCGTCTATGCTTAAAAGGGACTATAGAAAAGCAGATATCAATTATATTGTTGACTTAAAAAGCTATAATAGCTATAAGGATAGATTATGAGGTTTGCAGGAAGTGTTGCGCTCATTAGCGGTGCGTCTAAGGGCATAGGAGCACAGATAGCAAGGCAGCTCGCACAAAAAGGTATCACTGTTTTGATAAACTATTCAAGCAGTGACGAAGCCGCAAATAAGCTTCAGCAGGAGATAAGGAGAGATGGCGGCGAGTGTGAGCTTTTAAAATTTAATATTGCAGATTTTGATGCTACAAGAGACGCTGTGGATTCTATTATCAAACAATACAAAAAAATAGATTATCTTATAAACAATGCCGGCATTACTGCAGATAACCTACTTTTAAAGATGAGCGAAGATGAATTTGACAGGGTTGTGGATGTTAATTTAAAGGGTGCTTTTAATGCTGCCAAGCACGTATCGAGGTGGATGATTAAAAACAGATTTGGCGTGATTATAAATATCTCAAGTGTCGTAGGTCTTATGGGCAATGCAGGTCAATCCAACTATGCCGCATCAAAGGCCGGATTAATAGGTTTTACCAAGTCTTTGGCTAAAGAACTTGGTTCAAGACATATAAGGGTCAATGCCATAGCTCCGGGATTTATAGAAACGAGTATGACAGAAAAACTCAATATTATACAGAAGAAGGCTCTTGTTGGCTCTATAGCTTTAAAGAGATTGGGTAATGTAGAGGATATTGCAAATCTCGTTGAATTTCTCATAAGCGAAGAGGCTTCTTATATTACAGGTGAAGTCATCAATATTAGTGGTGGATTATATATATAAAAATAAGAGGAGGGTTGTATTATGTCAGTTGCTGATGATGTAAAACAGATTATTGCTGAGCAATTGGGTGTAGACGAGGAAGAAGTAAAGCCTGAGGCCAAGTTTGTTGAGGATCTTGGAGCCGATTCTTTAGATACAGTTGAACTAGTTATGGCAATGGAGGAAAAATTCGGTATTGATATTCCTGATTCTGAGGCGGAAAAGATTGCAACAGTCAAAGATGCAATTGATTACGTAGAATCGCACAAATAGGTCGGTATTATGAGAAGAGTTGTTGTTACGGGTGTGGGCGCAATAACACCTGTAGGTTTATCTGCAAACGAAAGCTTTGAAAATGCTTGTAAGGGTGTAAGCGGCATAGACAAGATTACACGATTTGATGCAAGCGGTTTGACAGTTCAAATAGCTGGTGAAGTTAAAGGTTTTGAGCCTACCAACTATGTCGACAAAAAAGATGTTAAAAAGATAGATCTTTTTTCTTTGTATGCTATTGCCGCATCAAAAGAAGCGTTGGATATGTCAGGCCTGGATATGGAAAAAGAAGATCCTTTTAGAGTAGGTGTTAGCATAGGATCGGGTATAGGTGGTCTTCATGCTATTGAAAAGTATAACGAAGCCTACTTAAAAAGAGGGCAAAAGGGTGTATCACCGTTTTTTATACCTATAGCTGTTATAAATATGGCCGGTGGGAATATAGCTATGAAATTTGGGCTAAAAGGACCCAATTTTAGTGATGTAACAGCCTGCGCTACAGGTACACATTCCATAGGTTTGGCTGCAAGAACCATTGCTTATGGTGATGCCGATGTTATGATATGTGGAGGATCGGAATCTGCAATAACACCATTGGCTATTTCCGGGTTTGCTAATATGAAAGCTCTCTCGGTTAGAAATAATGAACCGCAAAAATCATCAAGGCCTTTTGATAAGGACAGGGATGGCTTTATAGTGGGTGAGGGAGCAGGTGTAGTTTTGCTTGAGGAATATGAGCATGCAAAGAAGAGAGGCGCTGAAATTCTTGCTGAATTTGTAGGTTTTGGCATGAGTGATGATGCTTATCACTTTACAGCTCCAGACCCGGAAGGAAGAGGCGCTTCATATGCTATTGGCATGGCTTTGAAGGACGCAGGTATAGATCCAAGCGAGGTAGATTATATCAATGCCCACGGTACATCTACATATTTCAACGATATAATAGAAACAAAGGCTATCAAAGATGTTTTTGGCGAACATGCATATAAACTTAGTATTAGTTCTACAAAATCCGTTACCGGGCATTTGCTTGGGGCTACCGGAGGTGTAGAGGCCGTTTTCAGTATTCTTGCTATTAGAAATTCTATAGTGCCTCCAACAATAAATTTGGATAATCCAGACGATAAGTGCGACCTGTTCTATACGCCCAATGAAGCAATAGAAAAAAATATAAATATTGCTATATCCAATTCATTTGGGTTTGGTGGCACGAATGCTGTTATTGCGTTTAAAAAATTTGGTTAGACATCGTGCTTTCGGTGTCTAATTTTTTGCTATGAAACCGATATTTTTTGACTTAGACGGAACATTGATAGATTCTAAGTTGGATATAGCAAACAGTATCAACGAAACATTTCGGCATTTCAACTTAAAACCGTTAGACTATAAGAAAATATACGAGTTTGTGGGTACTGGCGTACGACAACTTTTGGAAGATTGCTTGAGGTACCAGGGTAAAATAGATATCTTTGATGATTTCTTCGACTACTTTCTTAATTTTTATTACAATCATCTATTGGATAATACGGTTGTTTATGCGGGCGTTGTTGATGTACTTGAGAATATTTATAGAAAATATGAGCTGTTTATAGTAACCAACAAAAGTGAAATGTTTGCATATAAAGCCGTAAAGGGACTGGGCATCTCTATTTATTTCAGGGATATTGTTGGTGGTGATACATTTAAAAACAAAAAACCACACCCCGAGCCTGTTTTGCAGCTTGCCAAAAAATATAGGTTTAGTATTGAAAACGGTCTGTTTGTCGGTGACTCAGAAAGCGATATTACGATTGCAAAAACATTGAACATACCGGTAGTATGGGCATCGTACGGATTCAGAGATAAAAAGATATTAAAAAATTATAACGTAGATTTTATAATAGAAAATCCTAAGCAGTTACTAAACATTGTAAAGTAATAAAGAA
>CAZFWO010000062.1:0-8224 GCA_964522785.1 uncultured Desulfurellales bacterium | reverse complement strand
AATCCATATTTCTTATCAAGTTCTCGAAACGAATATGACCCGACACCCATTTAATAGTGTTTAGATTTCATTAAAATCATCTATAAGAAATTAACCTTTTTTAAAATTTAGTCTGATAAATAGGTAACGGGCGAGTTTTGAGTCCAGCACCTATTTTCTTGGGTAAAATTTTTAAAAACATAAAAGTTTTTTACAAAAATAGGTGCTGGGTCATCGTTAAAAAATTCATTCTTGAGTTGAGAGAATCTTGGTAAGAAATTGTAAGAGTATCATTTTATTGTCAAGCAGTGGTCTCTATTTATGCAGGTTTGTTATAAATCTATAATGACCGCTATCTCTTTGCAGTCGGGGAAGAACGGACATTTTACACAATCCTCCCAAATCTTTTTTTGGGGCAGCTGTTTTTTATCTATCTTTTTAAAGCCCATTTTCTCAAAAAACTTTAGCTGAAATGTCAAAGCAAACACCCTTTTTACAGAGATGTCTCTTGCTTCCTTAATTTCATAATCTATAAGCTTTTTCCCCAAGCCCATTCTTTGAAAATCCCTTTTCACGGCTATTGTTCTAATTTCAGCCAAAAACGGATAGTATATTCTCAGGCTGCTTATCGCAACAACTGTGTTTTCATCCTTCATTACAACAAATTCTCTTATTCGCTCTGCTACATCTTCTATGCTGCGCGGCAGTATATCCTTGCTTTTTGCAAATTCGTCTATTATAGATTTTATCTCGATAACATCGTTTAGGGTGGGTTTAACTATCTTCATTGAACCTTACCTCTATGGATTCTTTATGGGCAAACAGTCCCTCCATCTCTGCAAACTTTGAAGCATATTGCCCGTTTTTTAAGAATGCCTCTTTTGAATAGTGTATTATGCTGCTCTTTTTCATAAATACATCACTGGATAAGGGTGATGCAAACCTTGCCGTATGTCTGGTCGGAAGCGTATGATTGGGTCCTGCTATATAGTCGCCTATGGGTTCTGGTGTATAGTTACCCAAAAATATCGCGCCTGCATTCTTAAACATATTCATAAATGTGTAGGGATCATCGAGTTGAAGCTCAATGTGTTCTGGCGCAATAATATCGACAAGCTTAGCTGCAAGTTCAAGACTGTCTGTATAGAAAAACTTGGCATTTTTCGATGAGACCTTTGTTATACTATTTCTTTCCGTATTTTGAGCAAGTTTATAAAACCGTCTTTCAACTGCTTCTGTGAGTGTTCTGTCCAATCCCACAAAGTAACACCCTGCAAGTTCATCATGTTCTGCCTGGCTCAAAAGATCTCTTGCGGCGAACTCCACATTTGAGCTTTTATCTGCAACAATCATTATTTCCGATGGTCCTGCTATAGAATCTATACTTACATCACCAAATACAAGTTTTTTTGCCAGTGCCACATATACATTGCCGGGTCCTGCTATAACATCGACCCTGTTTATGCTTTCAGTTGAATATGCAAATGCCGCAATAGCTTGAGCGCCGCCAACCTTGTAGATTGTATCAATGCCGCATAGATAGGCTGCGTATAGAACGTAAGGGTTTGCTTTTTGGTTTTGTGTAGGGGTTGCTATGGCTATATTTTCAACGCCAGCAACCTTTGCAGGAACTATTGTCATTAAGGCTGTTGAAGGATAGGCTGCTTTACCGCCTGGTACATACAGTCCGCAGCTTGAAACGGGCGTGATTCTGCTGCCGAGTATAGTGCCATTTTCTTCGATAAAAAACGATTTTTGTTTAGCTGCTTTGTGGAACTTTTCTATTCTGTTTTTTGCATATTCTATAATTTCTTTTTCGTTTTGTGCTATGGAATCTATTGCCTCTTCGAATTCTTCCGGGCTGACTCTTATATTATTCTCGTTTATGTCAAAATTGTCGAATTGTTTTGTATATCTGAATAGTGCTTTATTTTTGTTGTTTTTTACATCGTTTATTATGTTTTTTACAATTTTTTCTTTGTTTTCAATGTCAAATTTTCTTTCATCTATCGATATATTGTCAATATCCTGTATATTTAAAATATTTTTAATCAAACCTTTATCCTCCTCAATATCTCATAAGCCACAGATTCTTTGTCCATTTTTGGCAGTTTGTCTATCACGGAGTTTTCGTATATTATGCTTACCTCGTTATCATCCGCATTAAAACCTATGTCGCTTCTTGATACGTCGTTTGCCACTATAAAATTCAGCCCCTTCTTTTTTATCTTTTCAGTGGCATTGTGTATCAAATCATCTGTCTCTGCCGCAAAACCTACTGCGTAGAGAGTAATACCGTTTTGATTTGCAAATGCTTTAATTGCCTGTGTTAAATCAGGATTTTCAGAGAGTTCTATATTCATAATGTTGTTTGTATCCCTCTTTTTTATTTTTTTATCTATATAGTTTTTTGGCCTAAAATCCGCAACGGCGGAAGCCATTATAATTATCGCCTCTTTTTTACCTTTTAAGGTTTGTTTTATCTTTTTAAGCATATCAACTGCGCTGCCCGCTTTTATTAATTTTACGCCGTAAGGTTTACTTAAGCATGTTTCGCCGCTTATCAGTGTTACATCCGCGCCGAGAAAGTAGGCTATCTTAGCCAAAGCATAGCCCATTTTCCCGCTTGATCTGTTTGTTATATACCTAACCGGGTCTATAGGCTCAATTGTGGCTCCAGCTGTAACGATTAAGGTTTTGTTCTCAAGTGGTTTTTCATACAACTTTGATTCTATGGCATCTGCTATATCGCAGACATCCGCAATATGGCCTATACCCTTTGTATTGCATGCCAAATCCCCGTCTACAGGTTCAATAATATCAAAATTCCTTTCCTTTAGTTTTTCAATATTTTCAACTGTTAAAGGATTCAGATACATGCTGGAATTCATGGCGGGGGCTATAATTTTTTTGGCATCCGTTGCAAGCGCTACAAGGCTGACTGCATCGTCACTAAATCCGTTTGCCATTTTTGCTATTATGTTTGATGTAGCAGGCACAACAGCAAAAACATCAGCCCATTTTGACAGCGCTATGTGTGTAATATTTGTGTTTTCGAGATTGTCGAATTCATCCAGAACATTTATATATGCCTTACTGCCTGTCAAAGCCTGGAATACAACCGGGGATATGAACTGAGCAGCCTCTTTTGTCATTGCTACCCTTATTGAAAAGCCCCTTTTTTTTAACAGGCTTATAACCTCCAGGGTTTTGTAGATGGCTATGCTTGCTGTAACGCCTATTAATATATTGCCTTTTTTATTCATAGGTATTGTTCCTTTAAATATTTTTCCACTTTTTCTAAATCTTCCCTGGTATCTACACCTATCAAGACCTTATCCGTTAAACAAACCTTTATTTTTATGCCGTTTTCCAATGCTCTTAACTGTTCCAATCCCTCGGCTTTCTCCAGGCTGCTTTTTCTTAGGCTGTAAAGTTTTGCAAGCGTATTTTTTGAGTATATATAGATACCTATGTGTTTTAGATAATTTTCAAAATTATCTCTGTCAAACGGAATTTTTGAGCGTGAAAAATATAGTGCATAATCGTTTATATCTTTTACTACCTTAACGGTATTCGGGTTATCTATAAGTTCTTTTTCGCATACTGTTGCCAGTGTTGCCATCTCTTCATTTGTATTTAGTGCACACTGTATTAAACGATCTATTGTTTCACTGTTGATTAGCGGTTCGTCGCCCTGCATATTTACTATGTAGTCAAAATCTT
Source organism: uncultured Desulfurellales bacterium (assembly GCA_964522785.1). Classification (GTDB taxonomy): domain Bacteria; phylum Campylobacterota_A; class Desulfurellia; order Desulfurellales; family Hippeaceae; genus S144-51. The sequence continues at coordinate 4,519 of CAZFWO010000062.1, read as the reverse complement.
TATCCTTGGCAAAATATGCTATCCTGTCGGTCCCACTCTCAAAGTTACCCTTTACCATAAATGTTTTTGCTCCAAAGCGTTTGGCTTCTTCAAAAATCCTTTCATCATCCGTTAAGATGGCTATAAATGAAGCATATTTTGAGTCCTTAATGCCCTCATAGACCATTTGGATCATCGTTTTATTGTAAATCTTTGCTAAGGGTTTACCCTCAAATCGTGTTGATTGGAACCTTGCTGGAATCAATACTGCTATTTTCATAAGCTGTTCTCTATCTCATCTATTGTAACTGAGGCTGTGCCCATTTTTCCTACAACAACGCCCGCCGCAGCATTTGATATTCTGACAGACTCTTTTATATCAAAACCAGCTGCCACAGCTGCCGTCAAAACCGCTATAACTGTATCGCCTGCACCGGTAACGTCATAAACCTCCTTTGCTTTGGATGGTTGATAAAAAACCTTTCCTTTTTTATTGAACAGCGTCATTCCCTTTTCGCTCTGTGTAATTAATAGGTAGTTTATATTTGTTTTTTTTATGATTTTTGCTGCAGCAAGCTCAAGCCCGTTTTTAAAGGAGTCTATTTCCACTCCGCTCATCTCTTTTGCTTCCTTTATATTTGGAGTGATTATGTCCACATTTTTATATACATCCGCGTTGTCTATCTTTGGGTCGATGCTAACAAACATATCATCTATGTTTGTCAATTCTCGAATCAAGCTGTCGGTTACTACACCTTTACCATAGTCTGATACTACTGTAGCTTTTATGCCTGAGAGTTTTATCTTTGTGGATATCTTTTGAGTATATTTTTTATCTATTTTTAGAATTTTTTCTTTGTCAAATCTTACAATCTGTTGAGAGTGTGCTACAACCCTTGTTTTCATGGTAGTTGGCCTGTCGTCCATAATTGTTATGTTGTCGATAGGTATGCCCTCATTTTTTATCATATTGAGCAGGCGCTTTCCACATCTGTCATTACCAACTATGCCAAACAGAGAAACATCGCACCCCAACCTTTTTAAATTGATAGCAACGTTGGATGCACCCCCCAAAAAATATTTTTCACGCTCGACCCTTACGACAGGTACGGGAGCTTCTGGCGAAATACGTTCAACGTTACCAAAAATATATTTGTCACATATAAGATCGCCTACAACGGCTATTTTTACATTTTTTAATTGTTCTAAGTACAAATTATACCCCTCTCATTTTTCTTGCAAATTCGAGCTGTTTGTTTATGCAAAATTTTATTATCCTTTCTTCCTTATCTTTATCAAGGTCTATGAATTTTAATCCGTAATGTTTTACATCCTTTTCTCCTGTGATAACTTTTCTTGCCACCTCTGTCTCTATTTGATCCAACAGGTAGCTTCCCAGCTTAAACTTTAAAAACAGTCTGTCTCTTATCTCCAAATCCAGGTCGCAGGATAACTTTACTCCTCCAGCACTTATGTCTATAATTGTACCTTTATGCTTTTGTATTCTGCCTTTTTGAATATAGTAAAACTCAACATCTAATAATACCTCAACCCTAAAATTGTCTCTTAATTCCATCTTTTCTATTTTTTCGGGGCGTTTAAGCAGATATATTACCTTATCCTCTTTCTTTATAATGTTTTTAATCTCAGAATTAAAGCCTATTCTGCCGTTATTTTTTGTAACAAAGCTCACATCTATTGCCTCATGTTCCCTTATAACGGCTTTCAGTCCGTTTTCATTTGTAGGCATAAGTATGTATATGCCATTATCGTCAATATCGTAAATATAACTTGAATATGTCCCTTTAAAATTGCCTTCATTTACATAAACCATTATTTTTTGGCCTAATGGTATTATTTTGTTCATATCCTTTAAGTTTAAAATCTCGCGTCTCATACGCTTAAAACCTCATACAGGCTACTTTTTATCAGATTAATAATCTTTGTGGAGTATATTTTTTTGAATCGTTCGTCAACAACATAAAATGTATCTACGGCAATTGTTCCCTTTGTGTCAAGTATGAACATTCCTACATACAGCTTAAATCTCATAAAAACACCTGTTATGTCATATACAAGGCCTATTCTGTCTGGAGCATGAATACTTATTGTGGTGTATAAATCACTTACGCTATTGTCAATTTCAATATCTATATGGGTTATAGCAATCTCAAGTTTAGCTTTTTCTATCCTGCTTAAAAAAACACTCTTCTTTGACAGAATACATCTGTTTAGATCGGTATTCCCTTTATTGACGGACTGCAGCATATCTTCTATTTCCGTAGCATTTACAGTGTAGTTTTTTAACATATTAACGTCGAAAATATCAACGATCATTCTGTTTTTCAAGTTATAAGATTTTGCAGATATGATATTTATATTAAAGCAGGCCAAAACACCGCTTATTTTATGAAACAGCCCAAATTCGTTTTTGTAGTAAACGAGTAACTTGTCCGTACCTTTATCCGTTTTGTATATAAAGATGCTTTTTTTTGTATCCTGTATGTCTTTTATGTATCTTGCTGCATGTTCTATTTTTATATCCTTAAAAATATTATCGGGAAACTCTTCTATTAGGTTTTCGTATTCTTCGCCCAGTATTAGTTTGATTCTTCTTTTTGATTCCCTGGCGTTAATTTTTATAAACTCATCGTAGTTTTTATTTTCAAAGTAGTATGTTGATTGTTCATAAAGAGTCTCTATAAGGCTTTCTTTCCATGAGCTCCATACATTATCATTGACAGCTTTCATGTCTGCATAGCTAAGCAGGCTAAGAAGGTCTAACTTGTTTTTAGAGTTCACAATTTCTACAAAATCCTTTAGGGTTTTTGGGTCTTCGAGATCCCTGCTTGAAATGATTTTATTTATCAAAAGATGATTTTCTATCAAAAAAACCAGCTTGGACTCTAAATCCTTGCCTATTTTAAGTCTTTTTGCAATCTGCCTGGATAGCTTTGCCCCTACAATTTCGTGATTATTCTTTTCTATCTTTCCTATATCGTGAAGCAAAACGGATAGTCTTAAGATAAACCTGTCATGTGGCTTTAAATTTTTCCATAAATAACTCATTCTAACTAAAAAAGTTTTTGGAATATCAAAGTTATAGAGTGAATCGAGATGTTCCAGGGCTTGTATCGAGTGTTCATCCACAGTATATTTGTGATATAGGCTGTATTCGCTTAAACAGCAAATATTGCCGAATTCAGGTATGTATTTATCTATCAGCCCTGTTTCGTGCATTATTCTGATAGTCTTAGTTATGGGTTTTTTTAGGGAAAGTATGTTTCTGAAGATAAATGACAGCTCTGTATCTTTTCTGTGTTTGCGAATATTTGCGTTTATATTCTTTTTTGCTTTATCTAATGTGGCGGTAGATATATTGGCATTATACAGCGCGGAATAGTAAAGCATGTAGAATGTATCTGATATATCAAGTTTGTCGCTATGATACATTATGGTGTTGTTGCTCAAAGAAATATTGTTGTTTATAAAAAATCTTGTAGAGGGCTGTTCTCTATTTAAAAATGTATTTATATATTTTTTGACTATTCTTGACATATATCTTGCATGATAGTAGTACTTTCTCATAAGCCTTTCTTGAGCGCTAAATCTTTTTGATGCTTCATAGCCGATTTCAGCGGCTACTTTATCCCTTAAGTCAAGATGGAGTATGTCTGTTTTTTTAGATGTCACGAAGTGGAGCGCATTCCTTAGTTGCCACAGAAAATATAGAGAATTTCTTAGTTTGTTGTAATCTTCCGGTGATATAATATTTTGTTTTTTCATCTGCAACATATTCTTTGCTAAAAAAAGTGTTTTGCCTATCCAGATCAGCGTATGATAATCCCTGAGAGCGCCTACACCTTCTTTGACATTCGGCTCTAAAACAAAGATAGTGCTGCCATACTTTTTATATCTGTTTTTCATATATTGTAACTTTGCCTCTATAAATCTGTCTTGTTGATTGTTTATTATATCGTTAATCAACACATTATAGTACTGTTTAAAAAAATTAGAGCTCCCGTATAAAAAACGTGAATCGTAAAGGGATGTTTTGATTGTATCGTCCTGCTTGGACAGCTCTACACACTCACTTAAACTTCTTGTAGAAATAGAACATGAGTATCCCAAATAGTAGAAAATGTCGTATAGGTTTTTTATTACAGTATCGTCAATTTGATTATTTGTCAAAAACATCAAGTCAATATCCGAATAGGGATTTAACTGATTTCTGCCATATCCACCTAATGCGACAATGCATAGATCGTTTTTATATAAATTGATATCTGATAAATATTCCTTGATTAGACTATCGACCCATTGTGTATGGTTTTTGACGACGCTTCTTATTTTATTACGTTTTTTATTTAACTGTCGTAAATAATCAAAAAACCTACTTTTTTCATCCAATTTATTCTTTAAAAAATCTTCATACATGCAGCTCTTTTATCATTTTTAAATTATTTTATCAAGAGAGCTGAGAGTTTCCATGCATGCCTGTACATCTCAAATTGAAAGGGCTTGACAAGAAACAGTATAA
>CAZFWO010000061.1:0-8338 GCA_964522785.1 uncultured Desulfurellales bacterium | reverse complement strand
CTGCCATAAAGAAAATAATAGCAGGTTTGTGAAAAATAGACTCAAACAGTTGAGTCCAGCACCTATTTTCGTGGATAAAGTTTTCAAGAGAATAAAAGTTTTTCACAAAAATAGGTGCTGGGTTGATAAGAAATTGTAAGAGTATCATTTCATTATTGTGCTGTGGTCTCAATATATTCAGTTGTTCAAGTTTTTTATTTTGTGTTGACAAAAATTAGCATATGTTTGACTTTTTGGAGCAATAGTGATATAGAGTTCATTTGCGTATTTTGTGCTTAATTGCACATAAAAAAATTTTAAGGAGGACTCATGAGTGAAAGCACTTGGAAGACATGTTTTGGCTGAGTATTTCAATTGTGACAAGCAATTACTTAACAATCCTAAGAAACTTGAGGAATTTATGCAACAGGCTGCAAAAGAAGCCAATGCAACTGTTATCTCTTCTTCATTTAGGACATTCGAACCTTTTGGTGTTAGTGGAGTTGTGATAGTAGCGGAGTCGCATCTTGCCATACACACCTGGCCTGAGTATGGATTTGCTGCTGTTGATTTTTTTACATGCGGCAACACATCCAATCCTTGGAAAGCTCACGAATTTTTAAAAAAAATTTTAAAACCTTCCCATACAGAGGAAAAAGAGGTGCTGAGGGGCGTATTGGACGTAGAAGAACTTCAATTCAAGCCCTTTTTAACACAACAAAAAAATAATAGCGCTGCTTATCATTAATACAGGAGTAGTACTATGTTTAATAACCCTCCTAATATATACACGATAAAGTGTGCAAGTGCAGAAGGATTTAGCGATCTAAATGCGTTTGATGTTGCTTTACTAAAAAGTGGCATTGGAAATACAAATCTCGTTAAAATGAGTTCAATACTACCACCGAGGTGCATAAAAAAAGATAGAATCATTCTACCTCTCGGAGACCTTGTTCCTGTTGCTTATGCTGCCATAACCTCAAGTAATAAGGGAGAAATTATTACGGCTGCAGTAGCTATAGCCATGCCCAAAGATAAGTCCAAAAACGGCTTAATCATGGAGTATGAAGACAAAAACATAACTAAGGAAGAAGCTGAAAAACATGTAATAGATATGGCAAAATGGGGAATGGAATACAGGGGATGTGAGATAGAGAGAGTAGAAAGTATGGCTGTAAGTCATGTAGTAAAAAACCATGGAGCGGCTTTTGCCTGCGTTGTTTTATGGTGGGAATAGATGAATTTTTATTGTGCTAATTATGAATTTAAAAAGTCTACTGTAGCACTGTTGGGTGTGCCTTACGACGGCACATCCTCATTTCGTCCGGGCTCAAGGTTTGCGCCAGATGCAATAAGAGAGGCTTCCTACGGAATAGAATCCTACAGTCCATATCAAAATAAGGATTTGAGAGATAAAAAAATATGCGATCTGAACAACATTCCTTTAAGCTTCGGCGATAAGAATCTAAATTTCAAGATTATAGAATCATTCGTACAAAAGATTGTTTATAAAGGGAAAAAACTCATATCAATAGGCGGTGAGCACCTAATAAGCTATCCAATAATAAAATGTTTTGCAAAAAAATACAAAAATCTCTCCGTAGTTCACATAGATGCTCATAGCGACTTGGTAGATTCATATAGAGGAGAAAAATTTTCCCATGCTACAGTAATGAAACGAGTAGGCGAAATTGTAGGATTTGAGAATTTATACCAATTGGGCATCAGAAGTTTAAATAAAACAGATCTATTGCTGCCATATAGAGATACACACCTTCATCTATTCGATCTGTCAAAAACCAATGAATACATAAAGAGCATAAAAAACAATCCGATATATATCAGTCTCGATCTTGATATTTTAGACCCATCGATCCTCCCTGGAACAGGAACACCAGAACCTGGAGGCGTAAACTATAAAGAGCTGCTCAACTGTATACTTCTTTTTAAGGATTTAAATATAGTCGGGGCAGACGTGGTGGAACTCTCACCACACTACGATGCAAGCGGCACATCGAGCATAGTCGCAGCAAGTATTCTAAGGGAATTAATTCTAATTATATAATATCATCCGGTATATCCTCAAATCTATCAACACACAGATCAATATCTTTGGATATGCTTTTGCCTACAAGAACTGTGGTACAGCCTATATTTTTGGCTGTTCTGAGATTTACCTCCATATCATCTACCATTATATATCGACTTGCTCTTGTCAATCTCTTAATCTTTTCATAGGGGTAGCTATTGGGCTTCCCTATAAAATCAGCACTTATAATATCAAAGATATCTACAAACTGGTCTGTAACGCCAAGTGCATTCAGTATCGTAACGGCGTGGTACTTAGGAGCATTGGTAAAAGCAATCTTCACAGCATTGATACTTTTGAGCTTCTTTAGCAACACACTGTTGGGCTGCACGAGGCTCTCTATATCCACATCGTGCACATATTCCAAAAAATAGTGCGGATCTATGTGGTAGTGTCTTATTAAACCTGCCATCGTAGTTCCATATTGATTCTGATATAGTATTCTTGTTCTATTGATTTCATCGCTATTCATTTTCAGCACAGTTTTCATATATTCATTGATTCTTTCATCTATAACATTAAAAACACCCAATTCCCTGGAATATAGTGTATTATCCACGTCTATTAAAAAAAGATTCATCATTTTTACCTATTGATAATGGAATAGACAATGCTGTTGTTAAACATTTTCTTAGATGAAAATTACCCTACAACAAAATTATTAAAAGCAAATGCACAATGGCGGAGAGGACAGGATTCGAACCTGCGGTACGCGTTATGAGCGTACAATTGATTTCGAGTCAACCGCCTTCAACCACTCGGCCACCTCTCCAGATAAGATTTTAACAAAGTTAAAAAGAAAGGTCAAAGTCTATTGTTTTTATGTTGACAAAAATTTATATTATAACCTGTGAAAAATAGAAATTTAGTTGCCCTATCTGTTGTTATATCTCTACTTTTGCATATATTGCTCATTTGCTTTGTGGGATATCAGATAAAAAAAGAAAAATTTAAGATGCATAAACTACCCAAGCAATATTATATTGATATAGTAACACTGCCGAAAAAACAGGAAATATCAAAGAAAAAAGAGAAACATAAAATTGCAGCCAATATACAAAAAAAGGGGATAGCGAAAAAATATAGCAAGAAAGAGGCAATACCATTAAAAACGATTCAAATTCCAAAACACCAAGCAAAAGAGTCTTTAGTTAAAAAGCAAAAGAGCAGACCTAAAAAATCTGTTTTTTTGAAACAAAAACAGTCAAAACAACCTAAAAAATATATAAAAAAGACTGTAAAAAAGAAATTACCTCACAAAATAATAAAAATCACAGGTGGATTATATAATCAGAAGGCTGTTATATCCAATAAAAGCAATAAAGGATTGTTGTCGGGAAGCTCAAAAGAATACCGATACAAGAATACAAAAAGAGAAGCAACGATTAGTATAGGAACACAATCCATTAAATATGCATCATATATGAAACATATTAAAGATAAAATACAAAATGTCTGGGTCTATCCCGAAGAGGCAAGAATGAATGGGCAACAGGGACAATTACTTATTTTATTCAGTATAGGCAAAAACGGCAATTTGGAGAGGGTATCACTACTCCATTCAAGCGGATTCGACTCACTTGATAGGGCGGCAATACAAGCAATAAGAGATGCGTCCCCTTTTCCTCCCCTGCCTAAAAGGCTGAATATCGACAGACTAAATATATATGCAACCTTTTCGTATAAATTAGGCTTTTACTATGTAAAATGATTCAAGGAACCATCTTTGGAAAGCTTGTCAGCCAACTTATTTTCTTCTCTTGGAATATGTTTTAAAACAAACGAATCAAATGTCGTTATCAAGTGCATTATTTTCGCAGCAAGACCCTTTAACTTTTCATTTTTTATGGAGTAAATACCATTAATCTGCTTAACCATCAATTCTGAATCGCTAAATACCCTTATATTTTTTATGCCCAGTTCATGCGCTCTTTCTAAGCCCCTCAACAATGCCGTATATTCCGCTACATTATTTGTAGTTATACCTATATATTCCGACTTTTCTTCTATTATACAACCTTCTTTTTTTATAACAAACCCGATGCCAGAATAACCGGGATTTCCCTTTGATGCGCCATCTGTGTATAGTTCATATACTGCATCCTGGAAAGAGTCGTTAAATTGCTCAAAAACCCTGTTGAAATGAAAATCAACCTCATTTCGTGTCAATTCCGGATATTTTTTATAAACGTTATCAATTGAGCCCTCTTCCAATAGATATTTAAAAAATTCATACGTTGTCATTATTGTCTGACTCTTCCTCTTTGTAGAGCATTCTACCACAGTTAGGGCAGTACACTATTTCATCCGTCTCCTCTAAAATAGTCAATATCTGTGGCGTAAGTTTCATAAAACAGCCATAACAGGCATCGTATTTAACCGGAACTATACTTGTTCCTTTTGTCCATTTATTCAATTTTTCATACTTTTTAAGGAGATTGGGCTCTATATTGCCAAGCAGCTCTTGTTTGTTTAATTTAATCCTCTCTATTTCGTCACCTATATCTTTTCTTCTTGTATCAAATTTTATTTTATGCTCTTTGAGCGTCTTTTGGAGTTGTGCGTATCTATCTTCCAATTCTTTTATACCCTTATCCTTTGCAGCAATGTCCTCTTCCAATAATAGAATCTTTCCTTCCAACACATTTTTATTGGTTTTTGCTATATCTATTTCCATATTTACAGCCTGTAGCTGCTTCTCTGTTGTAGCGGAATTGATCTTAATCTCTAATTTTTTAAGATTTTCCAGCGTCTCATTGAGCAAATCCTCTTTAAAAAGCTTATCCTGTTCAATTGTTTCTTTTTCTTCTTTAGCAGAATTCAATTGAATTTTCTTTGCTGAAAGCACTTCGAGAATTTTTTCTTCCTTCTTCTCTATTTTATCAAGTTCCTCTTCTAATATTGCAACCTTTTTATCAAAATCTTGAATCTTCAAAAGATTTTTTAAATCTTTATTCAAAATATCACCTCCTATTTGTAGAGCCATGGTAAAGAATCACTGGTGCTGATAAATATGTTAATACCCCTTGCTTCCTTTTCTAAAACACCTTTTAATACATACTTTGCATATTTCTCCGTATGAAAATGTGTGGCATCAACTATATTTATACCGCTATTTTTGGCAAAAAAAGCTGTATGATGTTTTAAATCACCAGTTAAAAAAAGATCAAATTGCTCGTCTGTCAATTCATATATCATATCTGCGCAGCTTCCGCTGCAAATAGCCAGCTTCTTTACCATTCTATCGTTGCCTTTAACAAACTTTACATATTTCACATCCAATCTGTCCTTTATATAATCAACAGCCTCGTCAAGACTCATAGCTACCGGTAAAAATCCTGTGCGTAGGGGCGGGTGGCGGCTAACAATCTCAACATCCTTAAGCCTTAACAAACTGCACAGATAGTCATTCAGCCCTCCCTTCGCAATATCCAAATTCGTATGAAAGGCATATATACCTATGCCGTTTTTTATGGCTGTATGTATTACATTGTATGGATAAAACTCTTTATATATTTTTTTGGTTGATGAAAAAATCAATGGATGGTGAGCAATAATAAGATTACATTTATTTTCAATAGCCTCGCTAATCGTATCCAAACCAACATCAAGCGATAACAAAACACCTTTTATGGAGCTATCTTCAGGAGAAATTTGAAGGCCTGAGTTATCCCAGCCTTCTTGAAGGGATAGGGGAAAATATGCTTCAAGAATTTCGACTACTTTATTAACATCCATTAAATAAAAATAAATGGTGGGCCCACCAGGACTCGAACCTGGGACCAACCGGTTATGAGCCGGTGGCTCTAGCCAACTGAGCTATGGGCCCATCCTTCAAACTAAAAGCAAGGACAACTATACAAATTATTCTAACTTTGTCAAGTTTAATCAAATTCCAAAAATAGCTTTTGCGTTGTTATATGCAATATTAGACAGATATTCTTCATCCTTTTCAACAAGTCTTGCAAGCTCCTTTAAAACAAACCTAATATATGAAGGATCATTGCGTTTGCCCCTTTTAGGAACCGGAGCTAGGTATGGAGCATCCGTTTCAAATACAATATATTCTAAAGGTAGTTTGTCTATATTTTTTCTCAATAGAGAATTCTTGAATGTTAAAACACCGCCTATACCAAAGTATAAACCCATTTCAAGCCCAACCTTTAGCAGTTTCTCATCCCCGGAAAAACAGTGTATAACTCCCTTCAAGCCCGCTTTTGATTTTAATATATCAACCATATCGTCTGTTGCTTCCCTTGAATGTATGGAGACAGGAACCTCGTTCTCTATTGCAATATCTAAAAAACTACTGAATACATCCTTCTGCAACTCTCTTTGCGAACGCTCATAATAATAATCAAGACCTATCTCTCCTACCCCTTTGCAAAATTTATATTTAAGGTGTTTAACTGCCTCATTAAGTGTACTGTTTGTGCATGTTTTTGCGTCATGCGGATGGATACCCACAAGATAGTACAAAAAACCACTATATGTTTCACAGAGAAGTCTTTCTTTTTCAAAATCTTCTTCCTTTGTAGAGGGCATAATAACAGCTTCAACCTTTTCAGCTTTCGAGTGTTCTATAACGGTTTCCCTGTCTTCATCAAACTCTTCCATATCAAGGTGACAGTGCGTATCTATAATCTTAATCGACATACCGAGACTCTCTTAAACATCTCTCTCTGATATTGTGTACATCTGTTTCAGAGTTTATGATCTTACCGCCTCTTATTGCATACTCCAGCATATCCTCCATAACACATCCGCACTTGCATTCAATGGAAGATACTGTAAAGGGCACAACCCTGCTCTCGAAACATTTTTTACATCTCATCAAACTCTTTGAGCCGGAAATTTTACCCTTCTTTGCTATAGGTTTTGAATCTATCTCAACAATGTCCATCGAAAAATCGATAGTCGTTGCACTGCTGATGCTTGTACCAACACCAAACCCGTCTGCTATATCGGCAATCTCAGCTACACTGTCTTCATCTAATCCGCCGCTTACAAATAGCTGAATATTCTTAAATCCTCTCAGATCCAACTCCCAGCGAATCTCTTTTAGTATATTCCTCATATTTCCTCTGCGAGATGATGGCGTATCAAGCCTTATACCGTTTACTTTTTTGCCTAATTCCTCAACAAGTTTGATAGATTCAAATTTTTCATCTGAAAATGTATCTATTAAAACAATCCTTGGAACATTGGAATCAACAGTTTCATCAAAGTACTTAGCCGCTTCAAGTGTATCACCGACAAGCAGTATTAAAGAATGAGGCATCGTACCCGAAGGTTCGATATTCAGTATATCACCTGCAATAACAGTTGAAAATCCATCACATCCACCTATATATGCAGCTCTTTCTATAGCAGGAGCTATAGCCGGATGCATTCTTCTTGCACCAAACGACAGAACCGGTTTTTGACCAACTATCTTTTTTATCCTTGCAGCCTTTGTTGCAACGCCTGATTCTTGCGACAAAAATCCCAAAATAGCAGTTTCAAAAACGGCAAATTCAGAATATCTGCCCTCTATTTCTATGACAGGATCATTCTCATGAAAAATGGAACCCTCCGGAATAGCTCTTACATTAACATCTCTTGATTCCAAAAGCTCTAGCACCTCTTCAAGCCCACACAAAACAGCCCAACTGTACCCATCCGGCAAACCTTTAACACTAACCTCAGCTTTTACAGTTTTGTCAATATCTTTATTCTTTATAACCTCCAAAGCCCTTTTAAAGTAGATATCGGTAACCTTACCGCTTTTTATGTCATTTTCGGATGCTATATACATCGGACACTCTCCTTTTCAAGTAAGTTTAATATTTAATACATTTTTAAAATGATTAATAGCACACCCCTTTGAATACTCATCCAAAGAGGCTATACAATTCAAAGGAATTTCAATATTATAACCCCTTAAGAGGGCGCTTGACGCCGTATGCAGTATACATATATTCGAAACACAGCCTGTAATAATTAGATGTTTCACACCTAGATGATTTAAAAGCTCATCTAAAACAGTACCATAAAATCCATCATAAGTAGTTTTTTCAACTATAAAATCGGATTCTTTGGGTGACAACTCATCGACAATTCTTGCGCCTTTGCTGCCCTTTATGCAATGCTTCGGCCATATTTTAAATTCCTTATCATTCTCAGAATGGGCATCGCAAACATAGATTATATGGGCGCTATCCCTTTTTTTACTTATCAAAGATTTTATATTCGGTATTATTTCTGCATTTTCCTCAACCTTTAAAGGAG
>CAZFWO010000060.1:0-8532 GCA_964522785.1 uncultured Desulfurellales bacterium | reverse complement strand
TCCATTTTATAAATAAACTTTGTATTTATTGATATCCTGTATATCAAAAATGGATGGTGAGGAAGAAGGACATTGCTCATTAAGCACACTAAGCACAAGATTACCTTATTTTACCTAATACTTAAATTAAGCTTTATTTAAAATACAGTTTTTGTTTTTTGAGAAAAGAGCAGATGGTAAGTGAGGAATCGGCGGGTGCAGAAAAGCCTAAGCACTCAATCCATACACTTACACATATCTTGAGTTGAAAGAGTTTGATAAGAAACAGTATTGTATTGTTATTGTATTATTGTGCAATGGTGTCATTAAGCTATTTTTAAACAAAACAATACGGGTCAATTGCCAAGTAATCTCCATAATAGGCATCAGCTCGTGCTCTACAGCCTCCGCAGACATTGATATAACGACATGTGGCGCATTTCTTGTTATAACTGTTAAAATCCCTTAAATCTTTAAATATTTTTGAGTTATGCCATATATTCAAAAAGCCTTCATTTAAAATATTTCCTGCACTACGTAGAAAATAGCTGCACGGTTTAACTGCACCGTCATATCCGATAAAAGCAATCTTTTGGCCTGCAATACACCCCTTTGCACCGCCGGTTGAAAATTTCAGGTTTCTTCTTTTATAATCTATATTGTTCTTTTTTGATTCCATATCGCATATTGCATAGTATTCGGGTGCGCATGTAGGTCTTACAAAAATATCTTTTTCTTCCAATTCCATGTAAAAATGCCATCTCAATATTTTCTGATAATCCTCTTTTGAAATAAGCTCGTTGCGTATATTCTTTCCTCTGCCTGTAGGCACAATCATAAACATATACCAGGCACTTGCGCCAATTTTTTTAGCAAGCTTGTAGGTGTTTTCTATATCGTGCTGATTGCGCTTTGTAAAGGATGAATTAACAATAAAATCTATGCCCATATCCTTGAATATTTCAGCAGCTCTCAGGGTTGCATTGAATGCGTTTTTGACACCCCTGAAATTATCATGGATTGCACCTGTTGAACCATCTATACTTAGTGAGACAATGTCTATGTGTTCTTTTATGTTTTTTGCGATTTTTGTATCAACAAGTGTGCCGTTTGTAGCAAGTCCGACTCTCATGCCCTTGGATTTTATGAAATCCGCTATATCAAAAACATCCTCTCTCAAAAGCGGCTCCCCGCCTGTTAAGACCACAACAGGTTTAAATTCCATCGCTATTTCATTAATAGTGTTTGTGATGTTGCTGTAGCTTAAAATATCTTTCAAGTTCACAGAGGCGTTTGTCCTGCAGTGAATGCAATTTAGATTGCAACGCGGTGTTATCTCAAAAGCAAGCCATTTAAGTCCAAAATCATTCATTGTTCTATCCTCTCAACATCTTTTCTTTTGCCTACAACCATGAGCATATCGTGCTCTGTAAGTTTTTCGTCTGGAAGCGGGTTTATATTTAAATCGCCATTCCTTTCTATACCTATAATATTGAGTTTATAACTTCCCCTCACATCAAGCTCCTTTATGGTTTTGTTAAAAAATATCTTTGGCGTTTTAATCTTCGCAAATACATAGCTTTTTCCTGCAGCAAGTGTTTGAATTATGTTTATATCTGCCAAACTGTTTGCGAGATTGATACCCATCTCTTTTTCTGGGAATATGATTCTTTTTGCACCAACCTTTGCCAGTATTCTTCCATGTAATGCATTAACAGCTTTTGCATATATATTTTCTATACCGAGACTATGCAAAATAGCAACAGACATAACACTTGTTTCAATGTCTTCTCCGATAGATACGACAACTGTGTCTGCTTCAACGATACCTATTTCTTTAAGGGCTTTTTCGTCTAGACAGTCAGCTTGATATATATTTTCTACAACCTCGGACATATCTTTTATTATAGTTTCGTTTTTATCTATACAAATAACCTTCTTGTTTAACTCAATAAGCCGCTCGGCTACACTTCTTCCAAATCGGCCGAGACCGATTATACCATACAGTTTGCTCATAAAAATACTCTCCCTTCAGGCAGGCTATAGTTTCTTGTTCTTCTTTTTTTTAGCAGAGCTATCGAAAAAGTAAATATTCCAATCCTGCCTACAAACATTAGTATGATAATTATAAACTTTCCCACATCACTGAAATGGGCGGACAAACTTAAATTAGTGCCTACAGATAGTCCTACTGTTGAAATGGCGGAGACAGTTTCAAATAGAACGCTCAGAAATGAAAAGTGTTCCAAATCGCTCAGCGTAAAAGATGCAAGAACAACAAAAATAGATGAAAGTGAAAATATTACAAAAGCCCTTTTTACAATATCTTCCGATATCTTTCTGCCAAATGCTATGACCTCTTTCTCTCCCCTGATATATGAATAGATAGACATGAAAACTACAAAGGCCGTTGTGGTTTTAATACCGCCGCCAGTTCCTGAAGGAGATGCGCCTATAAACATAAGAATAACAAATAAAAATAGTGTGGATGAGTGCATATAACTTATATCAATGGAATTAAAACCGGCGGTTCTTGTTGTGACACTTTGAAATAGACTTACAAGTAGGTCTTTAAAAAATCCTTGATGTTGTAATATTCCATTTCTTTCAAGAAGAAAAATAAAGATAGTACCAAAAATAATTAAGGATATGCTGGAGTATAGAACAATTTTTGTATGTATAGACAACCTTTTAATTTTTTTTAATCTAAACAGTATTATCTCATCAATAACAAGAAATCCTATACCACCGAGTATGATAAGGCTAATTACGACAAAATTAACAATAATATTGTACCTAAATGGCATTAAAGAGTTGCTAAAAAGTGAGAAACCGGCATTGTTAAATGCACTGATTGAATGAAATATACCGTAGTATATGCCTGTGTCCCC
Source organism: uncultured Desulfurellales bacterium (assembly GCA_964522785.1). Classification (GTDB taxonomy): domain Bacteria; phylum Campylobacterota_A; class Desulfurellia; order Desulfurellales; family Hippeaceae; genus S144-51. Next base: position 5,662 of record CAZFWO010000060.1, on the reverse strand, counting down.
GTAGTGTTGATAAAATATATAGGACAATATAACGGCACCAACAGTTTCGCTTGCGATAACAAAGATTAATATTCTCTTAAAAAAGTTCATAATATCGTACATGGTAGGATAGTTTAAAGATTCCTTCAGTATTAATTTATCCTCATACGATAATTTCTTTTTGAAACTCAGCAATAAAAAAGATGTTACGCTCATGTATCCAAGCCCACCGATTTGTATTAAAAGTAGTATTATAATTTGCCCGATGAGCGTAAAATTGTTGATACTTACAACAGACAAGCCTGTAACACACACGGCAGATGTTGACGTAAATATGGCATTGGTAAAGGATATGGGCTGCTTTGTAGAAAACGGCAGAAGTAATAGAATACAGCCTGAGGCAATAACCGATAAAAAACCGATTATTATAACATGAAGTGGATTTTTATGTTTTTTCATCAAAGTTTATCATCGTTTTTATGTTGTATATTTTTTTATTTTGGCTTTCATAATAAATTCTCGTTAAAAATTCGCTTACTATGCCTATGCCGCCTATATTTATGCCGGTTAGTATAAGCAAGACACCCATCAAAAGTAGTGGTCTATTGCCTATATCCACTCCGAAAAACACCTTTTCAAATGCGAGGTATGAATCTACAAAGAATCCAGTAAGAAATAGAAAAAAGCCTATTATACCGAAAAAATGTATCGGGCGGGTTATGAATTTCTGCATAAAATACATCAAAATCAAATCTACTATAACTCTAAATGTTCTCGATAGGTTATACTTGCTTTTTCCGAATTGCCTGGGGTGATGCTTTACAGGAATTTCCGTTATGTTTGCACCGTAAATATTTGCCAGAACAGGAATAAACCTGTGCAACTCGCCATACATATGCAGATTTTTAGCCACCTCGCTTCTATACGCCTTCAAAGAGCAGCCGTAATCGTGCAATCTAACCTTTGTAATTTTACCTATAAGCCAATTTGCTATTTTTGAAGGTATAACACGCTTTGATTCATCCTGTCTCTCTTTGCGCCAGCCGCTAACAACATCATAGCCCTCATCCATTTTTTTAAGCAATTTTGGTATATCCTCCGGATCGTTCTGCAGATCCCCATCCATACTGACAATCACATCTCCGCTTGCATAGTCAAAACCCGCTGCCATAGCCGGCGTTTGCCCAAAATTTCTCCTGAACTTTATCAATTTGAAACTCTTGTCGTTTTTAGCTATCTCTTCCATTTTCTCAAATGTTCCGTCTATACTCCCATCATCAACAAATATGATTTCATGTTCATAGTTATTTTTAAGCACAACATCCTTTATTTTTTTATATAAAGGATCGACATTGTCCTTTTCATTATATATAGGTACAACAATAGATATTTTCACATTAGGCTCCTAAATTTTTCTATTGTTTTTTTGTAGTTGCTACTCTTGAATATGGCACTTCCGGCAACAAAAGCATCTGTACCGAGCTTTGATATATATCCTATATTGCTTTCGTTTATGCCGCCATCAACCTCTATAAGAAAATCGTATTTCTCATCTTTTCTCATTTTATCAAGGTATTTAATCTTGTCGTTAACCTTGTTTATGTATCTTTGATTGCCGAATCCCGGGTTTACACTCATTACAAGTACCATATCTATATCGCCTGCCACATACTCTATAGTCGAAGGGTGTGTTGCAGGATTAAGGGATACAGCTGCCTTTAAGCCCAAACTTTTTATGTACTGCACAGTTCTGTGTAGATGCCTGCAAGCCTCAACATGAACTGTTATATTGTTTGCTCCGGAATCTGCATAAACATCAATCCATCTCTCCGGAGATTCTATCATGAGATGGACATCGAGTGGTAATTTTGTTATGCCTTTAATCTGTCTTATGATAAAAGGGCCAAATGTCAGATTGTTTACAAAGTGTCCGTCCATAACGTCAATGTGAACCCAATCCGCTTTTGCGTTTTCTATTGCTTTGATTTCGTTCTCAAGATGCAGAAAATCCGCCGATAAAATTGACGGTGCCACTATTTTATTCTTCATTTTTTACCCTTTTCACCTCTACTTTTAATATTTTGTTGCCAGATGTTTTGACGACTTTTATCTTAAATCTGTCCATGAAATCAAATTCGTCACCCTCTGACGGTATCTTGTTTGCCAGATCATACACAAGACCTGCAACCGTCTCATAATCTTCCATATCTTCCGTTTTATCAATATCCAGGTTTTCGCAAAAATCATCCAGATCCATGCCCGCATTTACTATAAATGTATTGTTGTCAACCTTTATAAACTCGTCTTCTTCGGATAGATCGTACTCATCTCTAATTTCTCCCACAATCTCTTCGAGTATGTCCTCCATTGTAGCAATGCCTGCTACGCCGCCATATTCGTCTATAACAATAGCAAGATGCACCCTCTTTGACTGAAATTCCTTGAATAGATCATATATATTGTTTGTTTCGGGTACGAACAGAGCTTCCCTTAGCATATCTTTTAGCTTCATGGATTCCAGCCTGTCTTTTGTATATCTGATCAAATCCTTCACATACAAAATTCCCGCAATGTGGTCTGGGTCGCTTTCATAAACTGGAATTCTGGAATATTCATATTTATCTATAACCTTTAAAATATCATCTATTGTGGCATCTATCGGCAACATCACCATTTCCGTTCTCGGAACCATTATTTCCCTAACGGATATATCCTTTATGTCCATTATATTGTGCATCATTTTCTTTGTTTCATCCTTTAAAATACCCTCTTCTTCACCGACATTAATCATAAATTCAAGCTCTTCCTCGGTTATCAGTGGCTGTTCTTCACCTATTTTGCCGCCCATTATTTTTATAATACCTTTTACAAAAATATTCATTATATATGTAAGTGGATAAAAAAGATAATAAAGGAGTGCTAATATCCTTATGGATATAGCAGATACGATTTCAGCGTTATGTTTTGCAAATGTTTTAGGTGTTATCTCTCCAAAAAACAGTATCAATATAGTCATAGCAGCTGTGGTTATGGCAATCTGGGATGAGCCTGACAGTCTATCTGCAACATTGCCAGCCAACACTGAAGCAAAGATATTAACCACATTGTTTCCTATTAAGATGGTGTTTAGCATTTTGTTAGGATGCTTCATCCACAATGCAAAATATTTTGCATTCCTTGATTTTCCTCTTACTATCTGTGCTACATTGAGTTTGCTAATCGATGTTAAAGCTGTTTCTGAGGATGAAAAAAAAGCAGACAAAACCAAAGATATAACTATTAAAGCAATTTCGCTGTCTAAACTCAATTTTTTTCTCCTTGCTAAAAATGTTTAAAACCAAGATGTTTTATATGTAGTTCTCTGCCGTTTTCAATAACTTTTATACTGTTTCCATCTGTAACCCTGCCTACTTTTTTTATATTCTCAATATTTTTTAGTACCTTTTCATATTTTTTGTTGGCTGTAAAAATAAGTTCATAATCCTCGCCGCCTGAAATCATATCAGTCTCACTGACAAGTCTCTCCTTGCATAGTGGTACTTCATTCAGATCTATTTCAATACCTACCGAACTTTCCTCGCAGATATGCAAACAATCCTGCAGAAGTCCATCGCTTATATCTATCATTGCTGAGGCAAATTCCCTGACGGCTAATGCTTCTTTTACTCTTGGCGTCGGTTCTAAGTGTTTTTTCTTTGCTTTCGCAAAGCCCTCAAGCTTTTTTTTGATGGCAATGAGACCGGTATAGGAGCAACCTATTTCCCCCGTGACATATACATCATCTCCAATATTTGCACCGCTTCTTTTTATAGATTTATTTATTGGATTTTCACCGATCAATGTGATAGTTATAACAAGATTTGAGCCACCTGTAGTATCACCCCCGAGTAATTCAACGCCAAATTCATCTGCCATTGAATACAGACCCTTCATAAATGACTCTATGTAATCCATCTCTGTATCTGAACGCAGGGATAGCGATAAAAATGCCCATTTAGGTGTTGCAGCCATTGCCGCAACATCGCTTATATTGACAGCGAGAGATTTCCTGCCGAGAAGGTATGGGTCAGCATCTCCTAAAAAATGGACGTCTTTTACAAGAGTATCAACTGTGACAACTATTTCTTTTTGACTATCCATAGGAATTATAGCACAATCATCGCCTATGCCTGAAATGCCTTTGGATGTTGCGCCCATTTTTTTTATAATATCTATTAATCCAAATTCACCTATATCTGAAATTTTCATACTATGTCATTTTCCTTTTTATCGAAATATTTAATCTTTTTTTGCATATAATCCTGCTTTACATAGGCATTTTTATAGTTATGGGGATAAAGATAAGGTTTTGTAGAGTGAGACTTTAGGTGATCGGGTACTTCCATAATCAAACCGTTTTCAATATCCTTAAATGCCTTTTTTATAGCAGTATAGCTGGAGTTGGATTTTTTTGCTTTTGCAAGGTAAATGCAGCAATGAGCAAGTGTTATGGCGCACTCCGGTAGTCCTATTTCCTTTGTTATGTTAAGAGCGCTTGATGCTACATTTATTGCGTTATTATTAGCCAGTCCTATATCCTCACTTGCCAGGATACACAATCTCCTTGCAATAAACTCAGGATCTTCTCCAGCTTTTATCAATCTTGCAAGGTAGTATATGGCTGCATCAGCATCACTTCCTCTGATGCTTTTTATAAATGCACTTATTAAGTCATACCGCTGTGTTTCGTTATCATAGCCAAGATCGGCACTAAAAAACTCATCTAACGATTCTTTTGTTATATCCGTGTCCTTTAAGATTTCTATCATATTGATAAGTTTTCTTGCATCGTGGTTGGCATATAGAACAAGCTTCTCAACTATATCGTTATTTAGAGTTTTTGATAGGGCGTTCAATGCTCTTTTTGCTATGATATTTAACTCATTTTCTTTTAATGGTTTGAATTCGTATATAAAACAGCGCGACCTGAGGGCTTTTGTCAGTTTAAAATAGGGGTTATATGTGGATGTACCTATAAGAATAACGCTCTTTTCCTCAAGATAGGGCAAGAGTATATCTTGTTGTCTTTTATCGAAACGATGGATTTCATCAATCACAAGCAAAACAGGCTTTTCTTTATCTACTGCACCTCTTAGTTCTTTTGATGAAGCTTGAGTAGCATTGAGATAAAGATAGTTTATGTTATGCTTTTTTGCCAGCAGCTTTGCATAACTTGTTTTGCCGACACCGGGCGGCCCGTATAAAATTAAAGATGGGGGCTTATGGTTTGCATAATAGAATGTATATAGAGGCTTATTTTTGCCAAGAAGGTGCTTTTGACCTATAATATCATCAAAATTATTTAGTTTCAAATAACTGTCTAAGCCATCATCCATGGAAAAGCACCGTTTAGCATACACTTCATAAAAAAATACTACTATTTTTTAAAGATATTATCAACATAGTTTTTCATTTAACTAAAAAACAACTTTGTACCAGGAAACCACTGCATAATCCACATTTCTTATCAAGTTCTCGAAACGAATATGACCCGTCACCCATTCTCAAAGATAATGTTTTAAGAATATAAAAAGCTCATTTGCAAAAAACTATAAAAATATGCAATTTTTTTAAAATAGAATAGGTGACGGGTCATCGTTAAAAAATTCATTCTGAGTTGAGAGAATTTGATAAGAAATTGTAT
>CAZFWO010000059.1:0-8769 GCA_964522785.1 uncultured Desulfurellales bacterium | reverse complement strand
AATTCATCCTTTATTTGCTCATTAAGCATACTAAGCACACTAAGCACTTTTTGCGTAATGTCACTTACCATAAAGAAAATAACAGCAGGTTTGTGAAAAATAGACTCAAACAGTTGAGCCCATTACCTATTCCTATAAATAGAGTTTTAAGGAAATAAAAGTTTTTTACAAAAATAGGTGCTCAGGTATATTCGTTTCGAGAACTTGATAAAAAACTGTATACTTATAATGGTCTTATTTATTATTGGATTTATTGAACGCAGTTATGTTATTATGTGGTGGGTTTATATTTTTTATTTGAGGTTTGAAAAGTTGAAAAAGTGCGAGATTGAAGAGATATGCGGCTGCTCAATAGAGCCTGATTTTTGTATATCGAATATCGTTTACGACTCAAGAAAAATGAAAGAAAACACTATTTTTTTTGCAATAAAAGGCCACAAGACAGACGGAAACAGATTTGTCGATACTATGCTTAAGAAATATAAAAAAATATATATCTTAAGTGAGCAGCAATACAAAGATAAAAGATGCATTCAGGTCAATGATGTTAGAGAATGCATGGGTAAAATTGCTTCAAAGTTCTATAATGAACCGACAAAAAAGCTCAATGTTATAGGAATTACGGGAACAAACGGAAAAACAACAACAACATATCTTTTAAAATCAATCTTTAAGAAAAGCGAAATTATAGGCACAACAGGCTACACGCTTAAAAATCAAAAATACAAACTCTCCAATACAACACCGGAATCCGTTGACTTGCAAAAAATATTTTCCGACATGACAGAAAACGAAATCGAATATTGTTTTATGGAGGCTTCTTCTCATTCTATAACGTTAAAACGCATAACAGGAATCGACTTTAAACTCAAGGTTTTCACAAATATATCACAAGATCATCTTGACTACTATAAGACAATGGAGAACTATGCCAAAGCAAAACTATCCTTTTTTAGTGATAAAGACAACAAAATCGTGAATATTGACGATATTTATGCAGATAAAATTATAGACAAAAATACCATTACATACGGATTTAATGATAAAGCTGATATACGTCCAATAAGCTATGACTACAATATTGAAGGTATAAAACTCAGACTGAATGTATTTGGTAAAACAATCAACATAGAATCCAGGCTTATTGGTAAATATAACATTTATAATATAATGTGCGCAGTTGGTGTAGCGGTATTTTTTAAGAAAGACTACGGTGAGATAGCAGAAGGAATAAAAAATTGCCGTAATGTTCCCGGCAGACTGCAGTTTTATCAAAAAGATGGTACATATGCCGTCGTTGACTATGCTCATACAGATGATGCAATGAAAAACGTGCTAAGCGCATTGAACGATATAAAAAACGGCAAGCTAATTGTTGTTTTCGGTGCCGGTGGTGACAGGGATAAAACAAAAAGGCCCAAAATGGGGGCTGCAGCGGATGAGTTAGCTGATATTGTTTTTGTAACAAGCGACAATCCCCGGAGCGAAGATCCGAAAAACATAATTGAGGATATACTGTCAGGTATAAAGAGGAAGCAAAATATTTTTGTTGAAGTCAACAGAAGAAAAGCTATTATAGACGCACTTGATATGGCAGCAAAAAACGACATCGTTGCCATTGTGGGTAAGGGGCATGAGGATTATCAAATTTTGGGCGATAAGATTATACATTTTGATGACAGGGAAGTGATAAAAGACCATTGGCAAATATAACACTTGAAAAGTTGGAAAAACTCATAAAACCCAAAAGCAAAAACAGGATATTGCATACCTCATTTAACAATATAAAAATAAATTCAAGAGAAATCAATAAAGGAGATATATTCATTGCGCTTGTTGGTAAGAATTACGATGCGCATAAGTTTGTCTCTCAGGCGTTTGAAAACGGTGCATATCTTGCAATTGTCGAAAAGCCCGTAGACTATCCTTTTATATTGGTTGATGACACATACGAAGCTTTAAAAAAAATTGCCGGATATATTTATGAAAGATCTCATGTAAAATCCATAGCTGTCCTGGGTTCAAGCGGGAAAACCACAACAAAGGAGCTAATATGTTCCATATTGAGAGATAGACACTGCCATAAAACAGAAGAAAATGAAAACAACTTTATAGGCGTATCAAAAACGCTGCTATCTGCCGGAAATAGCAAGGTGTACATAGTTGAAATCGGCACAAACCATAAGGGCGAAATAGCGGATATTAGAAATTTTTTCAAACCGGACATAACCGTCTTTACGAATATAGGCAGATCACACATAGGCAACTTCGGTTCCACAGAGGCTATCCTGCAGGAAAAAATTTCTATAGTCACAAAAGAAACCAAGGTTGTTTACAACTACGATGATCTGTGGCTAAGAAAAGCCTTTAAAGATAGAGAGGCAATTAAATGTTCGATAATAAACCCTGCAGCAGATGTTTATATACACAGCTTTACAGATAATGGTTTTATTGTTTCTTTGTTTAAAAATCTTATTAACATTAATTTAACCAACAAAAATATCAATACATACAATATTCTTTTATCTGCAGCATGTGCATATCTGTATGACAGTAATATTCAAGAAAACGATATAAATAGGGCAATAGCAGACTTTAAACAACCTAAATTAAGAATGCAGTCAGAAAAGATAAACAGTACCGAATTTATACTCGATTGTTACAATGCCAACCCGGATTCAATGAAATATGCACTCTCACTATTTGCTCAAAAAGGCAAAAAAAGGCTCGCAGTTTTGGGCGATATGCTTGAACTCGGAGAATTTTCTGAAAAAATGCACAAAGAGATAGGTGAATTTATAGACAGTTTGGATACAGACCTCATTGCATTTGGCAGAAACGCTTACCATATATATACCTCAGCAAAGAACTCCAAGCATAAGGCATATTTCTTTAACGAGAAAAAAGAGGTTGTAAGCTTGCTAAAAAGCATATACGAAGATTATGATACAGTTCTTATAAAAGGCTCAAGGGGAATGAAGATGGAAGATATATTTTATGAATTGAAAGGCGATAAATAAATGCTTTACTATATTTTATACCAAAAGCTCATTCATATATTCAGCCCTTTCAACGTTGTTCATTACATAACATTTCGTTCAATAATGGCAAGCATAACGGCTCTTCTTTTTTCTTTATGGTTTGCCGGCAAATTCATACCGTATCTAAGAAAACTACAAATAGGTGATAGTTTTAAGGGATATGAACCAAAAAGTCATAAACAAAAAGCTGGAACACCGACAATCGGCGGCATTATAATATGGAGCGGTTTCTTCATTTCATCGCTTTTGTGGGCAAGACTTGATAATTACTTAGTGTGGATAGCACTTTTTGGGACTTTCCTATTTATAATTATCGGCTTCATGGATGATTTTTTGAAGATTAAAAGAGGAAAAAATGACGGTTTAAAAGCAAAAACAAAGATGGGCTTCCAGCTTGTGTCAGCTTCAATAATCGCCCTTTTAATCTTTACAGCAGAAACTAATCTAAGCATCTGCAACGGATGTTTGTATATACCGTTTATAAAAAACGGAATATTTAATATAGGGTATTTTTACATACTATTTGCCATTTTCGTTATAATAGGCACATCAAATGCCGTAAACTTAACAGATGGGCTGGACGGATTGGCAACAGGACCGTCTCTAACAACAATTATGCCTCTGATTATATTTGCCTATGTTTCGGGAAATGTGATATTCGCACACTATCTCCACATTCCACACATAGAAGGTGCGGGTGAACTAAGTATAATTCTGTCATCATTGGCCGGCTCGCTTCTCGCATTTTTATGGTACAATTGCTACCCGGCTGAGGTTTTTATGGGTGACACAGGCTCTTTGGCTCTTGGAGCTCTACTTGGCATAACAGCGGTTATCATCAAGGAAGAGGTTGTGCTCGCAATAGCAGGCGGTATTTTTGTTATAGAAACCATGTCTGTTATTATTCAAGTTATAAGCTATAAAACAACAGGGGAAAGGATTTTTAAAATGGCGCCCATACATCATCACTTTGAGTTAAAGGGCTGGCCCGAATCAAAGGTTATTGTACGATTTTGGATTATTTCATTAATTTTTGCTTTAATATCACTCACCGCAATAAAGATAAGGTAAAAAAATGAAAAAAATTGCTATTTTAGGTTTTGGAATAAGCGGGAAAGCTGCATTTGATTTACTTAAAACTACGGATAGTGAAGTCTATGTTTTTGATGATAAAAAAATCAGTAGCAAAAACCGCAACTTCTTTTTTGGTGATGAGGGCAAATTTTACACTACGGAATTCGACGAGATAGTTACGAGTCCCGGTATATCAAAATTTCACCCGTTTATTCAATATGCATCGAAAAATAATATTCCCATAATCAGCGAGATTGAGCTTGGGTATAGGTTTGCCAAGTGTCCAATAATAGCTATAACAGGCACAAACGGCAAAACAACAACCGTTACATTGATTGAAAAAATAATGAAAGCGGCAAATAAAAGGGCTGTTGCTTGCGGAAATTACGGTTTTCCACTGACCAAAGCCATATTAAACAGTGAGCATCTTGATTATTTAATAGTTGAAACAAGCAGCTATCAACTGGAATTCATTAAAGAATTTAAGCCGTTTATAGGTGCAATACTCAATATAGGCTCAGACCACATAAAATGGCATGGAACAAAAGACGGGTACAAGAAAGCAAAATTGAATATATTTAAAAATCAGGACAAAAACGACTATTTCATTAAAAATGAAGAGGATGTTTATGAATACAGCGGTAGCGCAAAATTACTTACATTTTCGAGATCAAACAGGAAGGCCGACTGTTTTTTAAACGAAAAAGAGAACAAAGTTATTGTAAATTATAAACACAGGGCTATAATAAACAGGACAAATTTATTTGGATGTGGCAATCTGGAAAATATTGCCGTTAGCGCGCTTGTTGCTGATATATGCAACATAAATAATAAAATAACTGTGGGGGTGATAGAAAAAATGGAAAATCTACCAAACAGAATAGAGTTTGTAGGTGAAATCGACGATGTAAAGTTTTACAATGACTCCAAAAGCACCAATATAGATTCTGTTGTCAACGCCTTAAACTCATTTAAAAATGAGAAAATTGTTTTAATACTCGGAGGAAAATACAAAGGTGAATCGTTTTCATCCATATTAAACCTTTTAAAAGAGAAAACCAGAGCCGTCATTGTCTATGGAGAGGATAAGCATATTATAATGAAAGATTTAGAAAAACTTACCCCCATTCCACTTCCTGCTCTAAATATAAGGGGTGCTTTGGTTGGGGCATTTGAAGTTGCAGCAAGGAATGATATAGTACTATTCTCTCCAGGCGGCTCAAGCTGCGAACCGTATAAAAATTATGAAGAAAGAGGTGAAGCCTTCAAGAAAGAGTTCAATATTTTCAAAGAATACTATGAAAATACACCAAAAGTATGAATTGACATTTTTAATTCTTCCCTATTTCTTACTTATGTCAATAGGAATAGTGGAAACGTGGTCATCATCACAATATTTTGCTTACATCCATTTTCAAGATTCAAATTTTTTCTTAAAAAGAGAGATAGTATTTGTTATTATCTCTCTTTTCAGTACATTTATTGTCTCTGCTATGAACTACGAATTTTTCAAAAAAATAACACCGCATCTAATAGTTCTATCTTTAGTTTTCCTATCCATGCTCTATCTCGGTTTTGGCGTATCTATACGAGGAGCCACAAGATGGATCAATCTTGGCATAAATTTCGAGCCTTCTCAATTTGCGGAACTGTCACTTATTATCTATATAGCCTATTTTATATCGGAAAAAGGACAGTATAAAAACATGATGAAGGGCATTATACCCGTTGCAACTGTTGTTGGCATATTTTTCTTGCTTATAGCTTTAGAACCGGATGTCGGAACAGCTTTTCTAATATCTATAACATTTTTGATTGTCATATATGTTTCAGGATATAGCATAAAAAATATAGGACTGCTAATGTTACCTTTAATCATAATTTTGATGCTCATTATCTATACCTATCCAGAGAAACTTCAAAGAATAATAAACTTTTTTTTAACAAACAACTTACAGGTTCAACAATCCCTTACGGCAATAGGTTCAGGGGGGCTGTTTGGTCACGGTATAGGTGCTGGTAACTATAAAAATCTGTTTATTCCCGATTCCTATAATGACTTTATTGTATCGGGAATAGGGGAAGATATGGGTTTTTTCGGCATATTTGTTACTATTGCCCTTTTTGTTTCAATAATATTATCAATTTTTTCTATATCCTCAAAGAGCAATAATAATTTTGGCAGAACCCTATCGCTCGGCATAGGTGTTTTACTATCTGTCCAAGCATTAATGAATCTATTCAGCGTTTTTAACCTTATGCCTCCAAAGGGAATAACTATGCCGTTTATCAGCTATGGCGGGACAAGTTTGATTGTTCAGGGTATAATGATAGGTATGGTAATTAGCGTATACAATAGGGGTTCTTGTGGAAAAAAAGGTTAGTTATATTTTTAAAGAAACGGTACACAACATCTATATTATAAGACATCCTGAGGTAAAAAACTACAAAGATAATGTGTTTAATGGTAGTATGGATGTAGATCTGTCAGAAAGCGGATATAGGCAGGCGGAAAAACTGTACAACTTTTTTAAAGATAAAAACATAGGCACTGTTTTTTCTTCACCTTTAAAGAGGTGCAGAATTGTTACAGAAAAATTTTCCAACAAGGCAGACATAATTTTCGATGAAAAACTTAAAGAAAGAAATTTCGGAATTTTCGAGTCTCTGTCATGGGACAAGATAGAGAAAATGTACCCAAACGATGCAAAAAAGTTTTTAAGCGACCCGTTTAACTATCAAGTAAAAAACGGAGAGAGTTTTTTTGATGTTTATAATAGAATTAAGAACTTCATAAATAACAGATTGCAAAAAATAGAATCAAATATTCTAATAGTATCTCATGGTGGCGTTAACAGGGTTTTTATATCATACCTTCTTGAAATGAACCCAAAATCAATACTAAAAATATCTCAGGATTACGCATGCATAAATCATTTTCAGACAGATGGAAATTTTGTATTATGTAAACTGATAAATGGCAGGTTAGATTAAATGATTGGTGTTTTTGATTCAGGCGTAGGCGGATTAACCGTCGTAAAACATATAGTGGAAAAATTCAATTCAGATATTATATACCTTGGGGATACGGCACGTCTGCCATACGGCACAAAATCCGGAAATACAGTAATAAAATACTCCCTGCAAAATGCCGAATTTTTATACAAAAAAGGCGTAGAAGCTATTGTAGTTGCCTGCAATACAGCGTCAAGCGTCGCAATCGATACATTGAAAGATAGATTTAACATACCTATTTTCGGCGTTATAGAACCGGCTGCAAAAAAAGCTTCTCGTTATAACAAGATATGCGTTATAGGAACAGAGGCCACCATATCAAGCAATGCCTATCTTAAAAAGATAAAAAAATACAGCAAAACAGCTTCAGTTGAACAAAGAGCATGCCCATTATTTGTGCCACTTGTCGAGTCTGGATGGATAGATAATGATATAACACGTCTTGTAGCTCAAAAGTACCTAAACAACATAAGCTGTGATGCTTTGATACTCGGATGTACACACTATCCTTTGCTAAAAGATGTCATTAAAAGTATCGTTAAAGATACTGAAATAATAGATTCGGGAGAGGCTCTATGCGAAACATTAGAAGAGCATAAAAAGATATTTTCAGGAAATGGACTACTGCAATTCTATACTACCGATTCCAAAGAAAAGTTTGCTCAATTGGGCAAGATGTTTCTCGGACACTACTTCAACAGTGTTCAACTGACAGACCTATAGAATCGCTAAAAAACATTCACGTTGGAGGTGAATAATGAGAAAAATAGCTCTTATAACCGGAGCATCAAGCGGTATAGGAAAATCATGCGTTGAAATCCTTGCTAAAAACAACATAGACATAGTTATAGCTGCAAGAAGAGCACATAGACTTGAAAAATTAAAAAAGGATATCGAGAAAAAATACGATTCAAGGATTATGTCTTTGGAGCTTGATGTTACCGACAAAAAATCCGTATTTGACAAAATCTCCAATCTTCCTGATGAATGGAAAGATATCGAAATATTGATAAACAATGCAGGCTTGAGCAGAGGATTGGACAAACTCCATGAAGGAAAAGTAGAAGATTGGGAAGAGATGATTAATACAAATATAAAGGGTTTATTATATGTAACAAAAGCTATACTGCCTCAGATGGTAAAAAGACGCTCAGGAACAGTAGTTAACATAGCATCCATTGCTGGTCATGAAGTATATCCCGGCGGTAATGTGTACTGCGCAACCAAAGCCGCAGTATTACAACTCTCAAAGGCACTCAGAATGGATGTTCTCGGTAAAAACATAAGAGTTATATCAATAGACCCGGGTATGGTTGAGACTGAATTCAGTATTGTGCGTTTTTATGGAGACAGAGAAAAAGCAGATAAAGTATATGAAAATATAGAGGCTCTAAAACCAAATGATGTGGCAGAAGCTATATGGTTTGCAGTATCAATGCCGCAGCATGTTACTATAGAAGATATGGTAATAATGCCAACACAGCAGGCATCGGCTCTGTTAAATATAAAAAATTACAAATAGAGTCAAGAAGATCATAAGACCACTGCACAATGACGAAATGATACTATACAATTTCTTATCAAATTCTCTCAACTCAAGAATGAATTTTTTAACGATGAATTTTAATTAAAATCTCAA
>CAZFWO010000058.1:0-8925 GCA_964522785.1 uncultured Desulfurellales bacterium | reverse complement strand
AAATTCATATTCGTTTCGAGAACTTGATAAGAAATATGGATTGTGCAGTGGTCTCGTATTTATAAAGTCGATAAGTATACATAATTACATCCAGTTTAACCTTTATTAAAATTTGGATCTGCCCCTTGTTGTTATTAGATAGAAATCCAGCAGGGTAGTGTCCTTTCTTATTATGGCTCGAGGAATTTTATATGGCTCACACTTATTAATTTCATATATTTTTTGCCCTATTATATAAGCCCTTTTTATGTTATGATGTTTTAGCGCATCAATAACATCTTGGCTGTAATTCCCAAAAGGATATGCAAAATCCTCTACACTGCAAAATTTATCCAATAAACCCAATGATAATTTTATCTCGCTGTCAAGTTCACTCAAACTTAGCTTTGACAGTTTTTCATGATGATGAGAATGGGAACCTATACCCATACCCAGGGATATGATTTTTTTTATATCTTCATCAGTCAACATATTAACTGAATTTAATGTTTTACCTATATAGGCAGTAGAGATAAAAAACACACCTTTCATATCATGTTTTTTCAGTATCTCTGCAGCTTTCAGATTGTCTTTGTAACCATCATCAAAAGTAATTATAGCATATCTTTTGTTTTTCCAGCTACCGTCTTCTTTTACTCTTTCAATCTCAGATGGCAGTATAGAAACAAAGCCACGTTTTTTTAAAAAAATCATCTGCTTTTCAAAGACATTTTCAGATATGGAAAATTTATCAAGAGAACTTCCAGTAGGCTTATTGTCAATCCTATGGTATAAAAGCACAATTATACCCTTTTTTGGCGGGCGAAAAAAATTAAACCTTACGAGGAAAACAACTATAAATAGTAAAAACAGTGAAATATAGATCATTTTCTGTTGTTTTTTTCTATCAGCTTTGCATACTTTACAAAAACATAAAATGAAGACAAAAGAGCATACACACTGCCCTCGTATCCGTCCAAGAATGCCCCCTTTACAACAAAGCGTTTAAACACTTCAAAAAGCATTCTCAAAAACGGAAATATTCTACTTACGGTTTTACCTCTTTCATGGTGCGAGTCTGCTATCAACGAAGTATAACGGTTGAATTTAACTAAATAGTCTTCTATACTTTCATAACTATAGTGCAAAATAGAATATTTTAATCTGCCTGCATTATTAGCTACTTTAACACCCTCATGCACATCTGCCTCTTCGAACCTAAAATCATCTTTTTGAAACAACCTTAGATGGTAATCCGGATATGTTCCTCCGAATCTAAGCTTCTTTCCCATAAATACAAGCTGTATATTTAACAAAAAAGCACTTTTATTTGTGTCAACGAGGGTTTGTTTAATTTCCTCTGCAAGTTTTTTTGTAACAATTTCATCTGCATCAACAGAAAGCACCCAGTCGGTATCCAGCTTAGATATGGCAAAATTTTTTTGCCTTCCATACCCAAGCCATTTATGAAAGTAAACCTTATTGGTATATTTCTTTGCTATTTCTACAGTTTTGTCGCTGCTACCGGAATCAACAACAACAATTTCATCGCAGAATGAAACGCTTTTGAGCACCTGTTCTATTGTATGCTCTCCATTGAGTACAATAATCGCACAGCCAAGACTCATTATTCTCCCAAGAGTTTTTTTCTCGCATCCTTGCTCATCATGCCTGGATTCCACGGCGGATCCCACACTATATCTATTATGACATCGGTTGCTCCAATCCCTTTCAATTTTTCTGTTATATCCTCCTGTATAGGAACGTTTAGTGGACATCCCGGTGTAGTCAGAGTCATAACCACCTTAACCGTATTCTCATCGTTTATATCAATGGCATAAATAAATCCAAGACTCACTATATCCAACCCTATCTCAGGATCCATTACGTTGTATAGTGCATCTATAACATCCTTTTTTGTCAGTTTTGTCATACTAAACCGGCTCCTTTCTTATAAATTTAAAGTTCAAAATATTTTCTGCTTTTTTCGATGGAGAATACGATTTCTTGTATTTTTTCATCAAAGCCCTAACTATTTTGGAATCCTCCTTTAAAAACTTGATTGTCAAAATGTTATCAATATTCATTATCAACATACTGCTTTTATACAAAGAATCCTTGGTATCAAGCGGCACAATTTCAAATTTGCCATCCTTATCAACAAACCTGTGTACATTTTCAAGCTTTAATCCCATATACGACTGCTCCTCCAAAAAAAAGAGCAAATCGTCTTCGTCTTCATAGCTATACGGAGTATTTATATAACCTATATAACTCTCACCGCTTATCAAATCAACCCTGACCCATACATCATTCATAATAAAACCTCAATCCAAAGGTAATCTATCTATAATATTAAATTCTTTTTCAAACGCAGAAGCACACTTAAAAATATTATCCTCTCTAAAAACATCGGCCATAATCTGCAAGCCCAACGGCAAACCGTTTTTAGAAATACCGCCCGGTATGCTAATAGCAGGAATAGCCGCAAGATTGGCTGGTATGGTGAATATATCGGATAGATACATCTGCAGAGGATTGCCTACCTTCTCACCTATACCGAATGCTTCCGTCGGCGTAGTCGGGGCTATTAAAATATCCACTTTTTTGAATATATCGTCAAAATCCTGTTTTATCAAGCCCCTCAACTTTTGGGCTTTTAGGTAATATGCATCGTAATATCCGCTTGATAACACATATGTTCCAAGCATAATTCTTCTTTTAACCTCATCACCAAAGCCCTCAGAACGCGTTTTTATGTACATATCCTTTAAATCTTCATACGTATCCGCTCTGAAACCGTATTTTACACCATCATAACGTTCAAGGTTACTCGATGCCTCAGCTGGTGCGATAATATAGTAATCCGATATGGCATACTTTGCATGCGGCAAGTCCACGCTTTTGATACTGCAGCCAAGTCTTTTAAAAATTTCTATGCTGCTATCCATAGATTTTTGAACATCACTCGAGCAGTCAGCAAACACCTTATCGTAAACACCAACACTTAAATCTGATATATCAACATTCAAGTAGGACGTAAAGTCGTCAACTTCAACATTAGCACTTGTTGAATCCTTCTCATCTTTACCGGATATAATATTCATAAGGATTGCCGCATCTTCAACATCTTTTGTTATCGGACCTATCTGGTCCAGACTTGATGCAAATGCCACAAGGCCATATCTTGAGACACGCCCGTATGTGGGCTTTAAACCCACAACGCCGCACAGTGACGCAGGCTGTCTGATTGAGCCACCTGTGTCCGAACCTATTGCGCAGATTGCTTCCCCGCTTGCAACAGCCGCTGCACTACCGCCACTTGAACCACCTGGAATCTTATCTAAGTTCCATGGATTGTGCGTTGTACCAAAGTATGACGTTTCTGTGGATGAGCCCATAGCAAATTCATCGAGGTTCGTCTTGCCTATAAATGTAGCTCCGGCTTCCTTCAGCCTCTCAACAACCGTTGCGTTAAATACAGCCTCATAGTTTTGTAGTATCTTTGAGGAACATGTTGTCAACTTACCCTTTATATGTATATTGTCTTTTATTGCTATGGGAATGTTTTTTAAAATACCCTCTACTTCATTTTTTTTAAATTCTTCAAATACTGAAACATAGGCATTTATATCGGTTTCCTTTTTGTTAATTCTATCCAAAACCGAGCTATAGATCTCTTCTGCGGTTGTTTCTCTTTTGTCGATTAGGTCCATAAGCTCTCGGAGATTCTTTTTGTACAGCATAGATAAACTCCTTATATAACCTTTGGAACCTTAAAGAATCCGTCTATTCCCTCAGGTGCATTATGCAAAGCCAATTCGTTGCTCAATGATTCCTTAATTTCATCTTCCCTGAACACATTGTTAAGCTTTGTTATATGGAATGCAGCATCCTGCTCAGATAAATCAAGGTTGTCTATCTCCTTCATATACTCCAGTATTTCATTAAACTTAGCAGAGAAGCTTTCCAATTCATCGTCTTCAAATTTCAACATAGCAAGTTTTGCAATCCTTTCTATATCATCCCTTGTCACCATACCACACCTCTTTTGTATCCTACTTTTGTTAAAAACAGACCATTGGCACAGGCTTTACGTGATTTTATCGCCGCCTTTGTGCCAATTATATTATCACTCATATCCATTTTCAAGGTATTTCTGGAATAAGCAACGAGATTACCCACGATATTCCTTACCATACCTCTTAAAAAACCGTTAGCCCTTATATGTATAATTACAAAATTCTTAAATCTCTTTATGCGTAGAAAGTGTACGTGTCTTATGCAATTTTTGTCGTCTGACTCATTTGCCATCAACCTAAAATCCTTTACACCCTCAAAAAAGGATTTTATTCTTCTCATGGACTCGACATCTACCTTGTAGGGAATATGCCATGTATACCTGCATAAAAAGGGGCTTGCCACCTCACTATTATAGATAAAATAGGTATAATCTCTGTAAACGGCAGAATATCTGCTATGAAAATCCTCATTCACCATAGATAAATCAATAACCTTTATGTCTTTAGGTAAGAGTGAATTCAGAGCTCTACGCAAATTTTTAATAGGTATACTATCAGGCGATACAAAATCCACATATTGTGACAAAGCGTGTACACCCGCATCCGTTCTGCCCGCATAGTTAATTCTAATATACCGCCTATAAATTATCTCCAAAGACCTTTCTATGCGCTCCTGAATCGTATCACCGTTGGATTGAATCTGAAAACCGTGATAATTTGTACCGTCGTATGCAATTCTGGCCAAATAGCGTGCTATAGCGCACTACCTCCAACCAAAATAGATGGGATTCTTATTGTGGGCTCACCATCTGTAACAGGCACTCCCTGTCCGCCCTTGCCGCATGTTCCGACCTCAGTGCCAAAATCGCTACCTACCATATCAATATCTTCAAGCACCTTAGGTCCATTTCCTGTCAATGTTGCACCTCTGACCATATTTTTTATTTTGCCGTTTTCTATCATGTAGCCTTCATTGACCTCAAAAACAAAATCGCCGGTAACGGGATTGACCTGCCCCCCGCCCATGTGCTTGACAAATAAACCCTTGTCAACAGAGGCGATAATATCTTGCGGAGCATCGTTTCCGGGCAGTATATAGGTATTTGACATCCTGACAATAGGAGCAAATCTATACGATTCCCGTCTTGAATTGCCTGTTGTTTGCAGGCCTGCCAACTTTGCATAGGTTTTATCAAACATGTAATTTTTCAGTATACCGTTGTCTATAAGCAGTGTATTTTGAGATACTGAACCTTCGTCGTCGAATGCAAAAGACCCCCTCATTTTTGGCCTTGTTGCATCGTCAACAACATTAATTTTGCTGCTTGCAACCTTTTGATTAAGTCTATCCTTATAGACACTCATGGATTCATAAACCAAATCGGCTTCGAGTCCATGACCAACGGCTTCATGTATCATGGTACCACCTGCAGAAGAGGATAGAACAACGCTCATAGGTGCAGCCTTCAGTGCCGGAGATGCTATAAGCTCAAGCAATTTCTCTACCATTTCAACCGCTATGGCATTGAAATCCAGTCTTTCTAAAAACTCAAATCCGCCCAAAGCACCAAACGGCTTTCTTGCGCTTTGTATAATATTGTCCTTTTTTGCCGTTATTTCTATAAATAAAACCGTGTATATACGATTTTCCTGCAATAAAGAACCGCTTTCATTGATTATTTCTATATCCTTTTTCTTGTCAGAATAGGTCAAACTGACCTGCTGAATCTCTTTATGCTTATAAGCAATACTGTTGAATATATCAAAAATCTCTTTTATTTTCTCCATATCGGGGGCATAGCCGCCATAGCTCTCAAGCGTCTGCATAGGCAAACGATTTATGCTATAGGTGCCATTTTTAGGAGACTGGACATCCGATAAAAATTTGGATATATCGAAAATCGATTTTTCCGACATATCGTATGTCGAGGAAAAGAGCGTGGATAATCCCTTAACTATTCTCACGCCTATACCAGCATCTCTGCCTATTTTCACATTCTCAATTTTTTTATTTTTTGCCTCTATAAGCCTTGTGTATGATGTCTCTTTGTATATATCAAAGAAGTCTGCACCGCTACTTCTTAAAACACTAAAAGCATTTTCGTACATTTAAAACCTCAATCAAAAAAGAGGGGATTAACCCCCCCTATCGTCCTAATTTATCTTCTAATTTCTTGACTGCAAGCATTGTCGGCATTATGCTGTCTGGATTTAAGCTCATAGAATTTATGCCCTCTTTGACCAAAAATTCCGCAAAATCCGGAAGATCACTTGGGCCTTGACCGCATATTCCAACAGGTTTGCCGTGCTTGTGTGCCGTTTTTATAAGCATAGATATCATCCTTTTAACTGCAATATGTCTCTCATCAAACAGATGCGCAACAAGGCCTGAATCCCTATCTATCCCCAATGTCAATTGCGTCAAATCGTTCGAACCTATTGAAAATCCGTCGAATATCTCAGCAAACTCATCAGCGCAGATAACATTGCTTGGAATCTCCGCCATCACATATATTTCAAGCCCATACTCACCCTGAGTAAGACCATTTTTCTTCATCTCTTCAACCACCCGCTTGCCTTCCTCCGGGGTCCTGCAAAATGGAATCATTAATGCAACATTCTTGAATCCGAACTCCTCTCTGACCTTTTTCATCGCTTGACATTCCAAAGCAAAACCCTCTCTATATGCATCTGAATAGTAGCGTGAAGCACCTCTGAATCCTATCATCGGGTTTTCTTCATCAGGCTCAAATTCAGCACCGCCAATCAGGTTTGCATACTCATTTGTCTTAAAATCACTCATTCTAACAAGAATCTGTTTTGGGTACACACTTGCTGCAAGCATAGACACACCCTCTGCAAGCTTATCAATAAAGTATTGAGGTTTGTCGTTGTACCCTTCGGTCAATTTTTCTATCATCTCTTTTGCCTTTTTATCCTCAAGCTCATCAAAATGAATTAAAGCAAGCGGATGAACCTGAATAAACGAACTTATTATAAACTCCATCCTTGCAAGACCTATGCCGTCATTGGGTATACTTGCGCTTGCCAGGGCTATTGAAGGATTGCCGAGGTTCATCTTAATCTGGGTCTTGGGTTTTTCTATTTGTGATAAATCAACGGTTTCAACTTCATAATCAAGTTTGCCCCCATAAACATAGCCTACCTCACCTTCGGCACATGAAATTGTTATCTCATCACCTGTTTTTAATTTTTCGGTTGCATCCCCGCACCCAACAATGGCAGGAACACCAAGCTCTCTTGATATAATAGCAGCATGGCATGTTCTTCCGCCCCTGTTTGTTATTATTGCAGAAGCCTTTTTCATAATAGGTTCCCAGTCGGGATCGGTCATATCCGTAACAAGGATTTCACCCTCTTTAAACCTATCCATATCCTCAGGGTCATCTATGACATTTACTATACCAGATGCAATTTTACTTCCTACGGCTATACCTTCAACTATAACATTGCTTTTTTCTTTTAATTTATATGTTTCAAGAACACTCAGATTCTTTCTTGACTGAACAGTCTCAGGTCTTGCCTGAACAACGAATAGTTGATTGGTTTTCCCGCCTTTTGCCCACTCTATATCCATAGGTGTATATCTGCCATTTCTTTGTGAATAGTGATTTTCTATTTTAATAGCCCAATCCGCAAGCTGTAAAATTTCATCATCGGTCAAAGAAAATCTCAAACGCTCTTCCTTTGTTGTTTCCACCTCTTTTATTCCGCCTTTTTCATCGTAGACGGCTTTGTTTAGTTTAGAACCCAACCTTTTTTTAATTATAGCTTTATAACCCTCTTTAAATGTGGGTTTAAATACCATAAATTCATCCGGATTTACCTTTCCTGCAACTACATTTTCGCCAAGACCATAGCTTGCATTTATTACAACAGTCTGTTCAAAACCGCTTTCTGTATCTATAGAGAACATAACACCGCTTGCAGCCAGGTCGCTTCTTGCCATCTTTTGAACACCGACAGATAGTCCTACCTTGAAATGGTCAAAATTCTTATCATGCCTGTAGGATGTTGCCCTGTCCGTAAAGATTGAGGCGTAACATTTTTTAACATAATAAACCAGATTATCAACACCCCTGACATTCAAATATGTATCCTGCTGCCCAGCAAACGATGCATCGGGTAAATCCTCAGCCGTTGCAGAACTCCTAACCGCAACATCACTATTTTCTTCCTTGTAGTATGCACTGAGCTTCTCATATGCTTCTTTGATTTCGTCGTATAGATCCTTAGGCATTTCAGCATTAAATATAAGTTCTCTTGCCTTTTTAGTTTTTTCTTTCAAATCGTTAATATCATGTGTATCAAGGTTTGCCAATACATCTGCAATCTTTTCTCTTATTCCACTTGAATCAAGCAGATACCAATAAGAATCCGCCGTTAGGGCAAAACCGTATGGAACATTAACGCCTTCTGATTTTAATTCTTGAATCATTTCTCCTAACGATGCATTTTTACCGCCCACTAACCTTACATCGTCAGCTCTAACTTCATCGAGCCATTTAATATGCTTCACTCAAGCACCCCCCGCTATAAAATTAAAAATTTTAAGGATTCAGAAACACCATAGGTGTATGCGATATTAACACACTAAAACCCATATTTCAATGCAAAAACTCGCCCAAGTCCTACCGGCAAAAATACTACGCTATATGAGATCACTGCGTAATCCATATTTCTTATCAAGTTCTCGAAACGAATATGAATTTTAGATGAATTTTAATGTTCCTGATAAGGAAAAATATCAACTGTTTGAGCCCGTTACCTATTTAATAGTGTTTAGATTTCATTAAAATCATTTATAAGAAATTAACCTTTTTTAAAATTTAGTCTGATAAATAGGTAACGGGCGAGTTTTGAGATTTTAATTAAAATTCATCGTTAAAAAATTCATTTTTAA
>CAZFWO010000057.1:0-9043 GCA_964522785.1 uncultured Desulfurellales bacterium | reverse complement strand
CTGCTTTTGGTTCACCCTCCCTCATAACACGGACTTTTAAGTCCAATCAACCAATGGGAACTTACAAAGCAGCAGACACACTCCCAAACGGGCTTTTTAGCACAGGTGAATTAGGTCTTGGTGCCTTAGATGTTAAACAAGTGAGATTATACACTAATTATTGGTAGGAGGTTTTTTTATGAAGAGATTGGTTGCATTGGTTCTTGGTTTTATGCTTTTTGCTACGGCTTCTTTTTCTGCAGATATGAGTTTGTGGAGAAAGTCTACGCTTAATCAGATTATCAAAAGAGGTGTTTTGAGGGTTGGCTTGGAGGCTGGTTATATGCCATTTGAGATGAGAAGCAAAACCGGAAAGATTATTGGTTTCGATGTTGATATCGCGAAGGTTATGGCAAAAGCTATGGGTGTTAAACTAAAACTTATAAATACTGCATGGGATGGAATCATACCAGCTCTTATGACAGATAAATTTGATATTATAATGAGTGGTATGACTATTACCCAGTCAAGAAACTTAAAGATTAACTTTGCAGAGCCATATATAGTGGTAGGGCAAGCTATACTGTTAAGGAAAAGTTTGGCTGGCAAAGTGAAAAGCTATAAAGATTTGAATAACCCCAAATATACTATAGTTACAAAACTCGGTGTTACAGGTGAGTTTGCAACAAAGAAATACATCCCAAAAGCTAAACTTAAAACATACGAAACAGAGCCTGAGGCAGCGATGGAGGTCGTAAATGGAAGAGCCGACGCTTTTGTCTATGACAAGCCATATGATGCAGTGTTCTATGCCAAAAAGGGTATAGGTAAACTTGTATTTTTGGACAAACCCTTCACATTTGAGCCCCTGGCTTGGGGTGTTAGAAAGGGTGACCCGGATTTTCTAAACTGGCTCAACAATTTTTTAAGACAAATTAAACACGATGGCACATACGACAAGATCTACAAAAAATGGTTTCTGAGTAATGAATGGCTTAAGGATGTACAATAACCCCAACACAACTGAGGCGGAAGATATTATCCTTCGCCTCTTTTTAACGTCTTACAAAAAATCAAAGGATAAAAAGAAGTGAATAATAAAAAAAATAATGCCTTGTTATGGAATATTGCCTATGTGCTGGTTATTATAGGTATTGGTTACTTTATATACATATCAAGCTCAAAGGTAAATTATATTTGGAGATGGAAAAATGTTCCATCTTTTATTGTATACAAAGCCCATACAGATGTGGAATCTCCTGTAAGAGGGATAGTTCAGGGCTTCAAAGATCACAAGTTGTACATAAAGACTCTTGATGGAAAAATAAAAACAATAAAGGTTGAACATACCGAGGTTGCAAAAGGTGCTGCTGTGGATATATCAGACGAATTAGGCTACAATGAAAGTTATCAAAGCGGCCCTTTGCTTCTCGGGTTATTTATGACTTTAAAGATATCATTTTTAGCAATTATAGCGGCTATTGTTATAGGATTAGTGACGGGGCTTATGCGCATGTCTTCAAATCCTTTGTTTAAAAATATGGCTATAACATATATAGAATTGATAAGGGGTACCCCGCTTCTGGTTCAAATTTTTATATTCTATTTTTTTATCGGGACTGTGTTTCATTTGGATAGGTTGGTTGCAGGAGTTGGGGCTTTGGCTGTGTTTGAGGGTGCATATATAGCAGAGATAATAAGAGCGGGTATTCAATCTGTCGATAGAGGACAAAGGGAAGCTGCCATATCTTTGGGGATGAACTACTATCAATTGATGCGATATATCATTATGCCGCAGGCAATAAAGAGGACGCTTCCTGCAACTGCAGGTCAGTTTATCTCATTAATTAAAGACTCATCGTTGGTGTCTGTTATATCCATAACTGATTTAACAAAAGCTGGAAGAGAAATAATAACATCTACCTTTAGCCCCTTTGAAATATGGTTTACTGTAGCTTTTATGTATCTCATTTTGACATATACACTATCTTTGTTTACGCAGTATTTGGAAAGGAGAATGGCTAAAAGTGAGTAAAATAATCCAGGTTGAAAATGTATTTAAGACATATGCGAATGGTGTACAAGCTTTAAAAGATGTAAGTTTGGATGTTGAAAAAGGCGAGGTAGTTGTAGTCATAGGGGCATCGGGAAGCGGAAAGAGCACATTTTTGAGAACCCTAAATCAATTGGAAGAAATAGACTCCGGTAAAATTATTGTGGATGGTATTGATGTAACAGGCTCCAAAGTAAAATTGACGTTATTAAGGTCTGAAATAGGTATGGTTTTTCAGCATTTTAATCTTTTTCCTCATTTGACCGTATTGCAAAATGTGACCCTTGCTCAAATAATAGTAAAAAAGAGAAGTAAAAAAGAAGCTGAAAATATAGGTATAGAACTGCTTAACAAGGTTGGAATTGCAGACAAAAGTGATGTATATCCGGGACAGCTTTCAGGTGGCCAGCAGCAGAGGGTTGCTATTGCAAGGGCTCTTGCAATGAAACCCAAAATCATGTTATTTGATGAGGCTACAAGTGCCCTTGACCCTGAAA
The DNA here is from genome assembly GCA_964522785.1 of uncultured Desulfurellales bacterium. Lineage (GTDB taxonomy): Bacteria > Campylobacterota_A > Desulfurellia > Desulfurellales > Hippeaceae > S144-51. The sequence goes on along the minus strand of CAZFWO010000057.1, from coordinate 6,514 downwards.
TGGTAGGCGAGGTACTTGATGTTATGAAAAGTCTTGCAAGGGAAGGCATGACCATGGTTGTTGTTACACACGAAATGGGGTTTGCAAAAGAGGTGTCAGATAGGATAGTTTTTATGGATAGTGGTAGGATTATAGAGATAGATACGCCGGATGCTGTGTTTACAAGAGCAAAAAGCGAGCGTTTAAGACAATTTTTAAGTCAGATACTTTAAATGAGAAAGATAAAAATACCTATAGAAAAAGCTATAGGAGAGAAAATACCACACGATTTTACAAAGATAGATGCACACTTTAAGGGTGCTTATTTTAAAAAAGGTCATGTAATTACTAAAGATGATATAGAGGAACTGAAAAAGATAGGCAAAAATTATATCTACAAACTTATTCCATTGCCGGATGATATTCACGAAGATGATTTTGCCGTATCTATAGCCCCATTTTTGGCGGGTAAAAATGTATATTTTTCAAAAAAACCGACAGAAGGGAAGATCTCTTTCAGATCTGAGATAGATGGATTGCTCAAGATTGACAGAAAAAGACTTGTTAAACTGAATTGCATAAGTGAGACGTCATTTCCCACTATTCATGACAACTTTCCTGTAAAAAAAGGGCAGCAGCTTGCCGCTTTTAGGATAATACCGCTCTATGTGAAAAAAAGGGTTCTTGAGCGCGCGAAAAAAGTTGCAGACAAACCTATAATAAAAGTAGAGCCGTATAAGATTAAAAAAGCCAATTTAATAGTTACCGGAACAGAGGTGTATAGAGGTATGGTAGAAGACAGATTTACTGCAAAAATAAAGTCAAAGCTATCTCAATTTGGTGTTACTGTAGAAAAAAACACCGTGGTTCCGGATGATGTTGAAGTTATAAAGAGTACATTTGAAAATTTTATTGATACGGACTTTGTTGTTGTAACAGGGGGTTCAAGTGTAGACCCAGACGATGTAACAAAGAAATCCTTAAAGGATGCCGGTGTAAAATTTATAAGGGAAGGCAATCCTATACAGCCGGCAAATAATTTTACAATAGGGTATTTTAAAAATACCACTGTGTGTGTTGTTCCTGCAGGCGCAATCTATTACAAGGCAAGTGCTTTTGATATATTTCTGCCCAGATTATTGGCAAAAGACAGGATTACAAAAAAGGATATAGCCTCCTACGCTTTAGGTGGCCTGTGCCATTTTTGTGACGTATGCGTATATCCTGTTTGTCCGTTTGGAAAGGCTTAAAAATGGTGAATGTGAAAGAAGCAGTTGATATAATATTGAATAGTGCAAAACCCAAAGAAATATACGAAGAGATATATTTAAGTGATTGCATAGGCAGAATATGTTTTGAGGATATACGCTCCGATTTGGATATTCCCACATTTACAAGAAGTGCAATGGACGGATACGCTTTGAGATTTGGAGACAATGCTATAAGATATAAGATAGTTTACAGTGAAGAAGAGCTGGATAAGAATTGCTGTATCAGGATAAATACTGGTTTTCCGATACCGAGATATTCCGATTCGGTTATAGAAGTGGAAAAAACAGAGAACGACAATGGATATATAGTTTTGAAGGATAAAGTTGAAAGAGAAAGGAATTTTACAAAAAAAGGTATTGAACTAAAAAAAGGAGACGTTCTTGTATCAAAAGGTGAGAGAATCAGTGCGAGAAAAAGAGCGTTACTGGCTTATTGCGGTATTGTTACGCTTAAGGTATATCAAAAACCTGTGGTTGGCATCATAACAACGGGTGATGAGGTTGTGTTTCCCTCATGCAACCTGGAGAAGAACAGCGTTTATAACTCAAATTTCTTTATTTTAGACGGGTTGCTGAAACAGTGGGGAGTAAACGGCATATATTTTGGACATACGCCTGACGATAAGTTGATTTTCAAAGAAAGATTGCTCTATGCCCTGAACAGATGCGATGTTGTTTTGACTACAGGGGGAGTAAGCAAAGGAACAAAGGACTATACAAAGGATGTCTTAAAAGATATAGGCTCAAGTATGCTGTTTGAAAAAACCACAATAAAGCCTGGGAAACCAGGGGCAGTTGCCATAATAAACGATAAATTTATATTCTCTCTTCCCGGATGGCCTGCAGCTTTGTACACAGTAGCTTATGTATATTTAAAACCGTTTATTATGAAAATTGCAGGATTGAAGGATTATGAAAACAGATTTTTAAATTGTGTGTTAGATGAAAATATGCATTCTCGGCAAGGAAAGGATTATTTTAATCATGTAAATGTAAGCTACAAAGACGAAAAATTCCACTGCAAGAGCAGTGGTGCCCAGAAAACAGACAATTACTACTCTCTTGCCCGTGCTGAAGGTCTTGTATGGCTTGATGAAGAAAAGGGTGATGTAGAAGAGGGAAGCGTACTTCCCCTTTTACTATTTAATGATTAACTGTTTTTAAACAAATTTTCCAAATCAATAACCTTGTCATTATTTCCTAATGGGCTATTGCCTGGCATGCTTGAGCTTATTGTTATGTTACTTTTTGCCTGAAGGTATTTACTTTCCAGATCTGATGGTATATTTTCGAATTCGTAGATAATGTTGTTTGTGCTTATTGAACCCGTAATTTTTTCCTCAAATGGAAATCCGTAGGGTACTAAAGCAATTTGAACGCCGGAAGCTCCGGGAATAACCTGTATTAAGGCTATATCCTCCAATGTGCTGTTATTCTCGTTGTAAGTTCCTATTATAATCTCTCCCGTTACAAGCTTGACAAATTTTGTATTACTGCTCATATTTTCCTCCTAAAAAGCATTTTCAATCCACTCTATACTATCTCTGTTTTCTATAGAAATTACATCAAAACGTAAATCTACATTATCTATACTGTTGGACAGTAGAAAATATTGGGCACATTTTTTGATGCGGTTTTGCTTCTTGTTATCAACAAACTCTGATGGGTAACCGAATTCCGATGTTTTTCTGGCCTTTACTTCCACAAAAACAATATAATCGCCCTTTTTTGCTACTATATCTATCTCGCCGTTTTTACATCTGAAATTTCTCGATAGAATTTCATAGTTATTTGATATTAACAGATGAGTCGCTTTTTCCTCAGCCCATCTGCCATAATTTGTATTAGTAGCCTTTTTTCCTAATCTTAGCAGCCTTTCCTCTCCTGTTTCTTAGATAGTAAAGTCTGGCTCTTCTTACCTTTCCTCTATGAAGAATTTCAATTTTTTCAACTGTTTCACTGAGGTATGGAAATATCTTTTCAACTCCCACTCCATATGATTCTTTTCTTACGGTGAATGTTCCATTCAGGCCATTCCCGCCCCTTCTTCTTATCACAGTGCCTGCAAAAACTTGAGTTCTCTCCTTGTTTCCCTCTTTTACTTTTGTGTAGACCTTTACAGAATCACCGGGCCACAGCTCAGGAAGCTCTTTATTGTAGCTTTCCACCATTTTTTCTTCAAAAGCTTTTATTTTATCCATTTTCAACTCCCAATCTAAAAGTTTTTTCTTTTGCTTTATTTGCTCTCCACTCTTTAATTTTCTGATGATTGCCGGAGAGCAGTATATCGGGTACTTTCATACCCCTGTAAACACTCGGTCTAGTGTATTGGGGATACTCTATCCAGCCTTCTTGAAATGTTTCTTCTTTCAGTGATTCTTCATTCCCCAAAACACCTGGTATCAATCTTGTTACACTGTCAACTACGGCCATAGCGGCTATTTCTCCTCCGCTGAGTATGAAATTCCCTATGGATATTTCCTCATCTGCCAGATACCTTATCCTTTCATCAAAACCCTCATACCTTCCGCATATCATAGCGAGCGAGTTTTTTTGCGATAGACTGTATGCCTGCCTTTGATTAAATATCCTACCTTGAGGAGTAAATAGTATTGTGTAAACATTGCCGTCTTTAGATTTTACGTAATCCATGGCTTCATAAACAGGTTCAGGTTTCATAACCATCCCCGCTCCGCCGCCATATGGATAATCATCTGTAGTTCTATGTTTATCGTGCGCAAATTCCCTTATGTCTATCAGTGAAATGTTGACTTTACCTTTTTCCCGCGCTCTATTTATAATAGTTTCATCAAAAACGCTTCTAAACATATCTGGAAAAATAGACAGTATATATATTTTCATCTGTTATTGTAAAATTATTCCTTTTTTTAACATAGTTTTCTATTCTTGCTATTGCACCTTTTTTGCCAAATTTTTTACAGCTTCTGAAGGTCTTGCACCCTTTGTTATCCATGCATTATACTTTTCCATGTCGAGTTTAATCTCTGGGGTTTCCGGTTTTGGGTCATAGTATCCCAAATTATCAAGGACTTTGCCATCCCTCTTTCTTCTTGAATCAATAACTACAATCCTATAAGATGGCTTCTTTTTTGCTCCGCCTCTCCTTAATCTTATTGCTACCACTGAAAAATCCTCCTTTTATTTCATCATTCCTATATTTTTCATCATGTTCATGGCCTTTGTTTTATTCATGCCCTTCATCATTTTATTCATCTCTATAAACTGTTTTATCAGTTTGTTTATATCGCTAACCTTTGTTCCGCTACCTCTTGCTATTCTTCTTTTTCTTCCGGCATTTAGTATTTTGTAATTCTGTCTTTCTTTCTTTGTCATGGACAGAATTATTGCTTCAATATGTTTTAGTTCCTTGTTGAAAGATTCTTCGTCATCTATTTTTATTTTATTTAATCCTGGAATCATACCGAGTATCTTGGCAAAAGAACCCATTTTTTGGATTTTTTTTAGCTGTGCGAGAAAGTCGTCAAACGTGAATTGCTGTTTCTTTAACTTTCTTTCAAGATCTTTCGATTCTTTCTCGTTTTCATTTTCTCTTACTTTCTCAATCAAGCTAAGAACATCACCCATGCCAAGTATTCTTGAAGCCACTCTCTCGGGATAGAATGGTTCAAAGTCGTCTATTTTTTCTCCAACACCGGCAAATTTTATTGGCTTTGACGTTATTTTCATTATAGACAGTGCAGCACCGCCCCTTGCATCACCGTCCATTTTTGTAAATACCGAACCTGTTATACCGACTGTTTCGTTGAATGTTTTTGCAACATCTACAGCTTCTTGTCCAATCATCGCGTCTGCAACAAACAGAATTTCATTGGGATTTACATTATTTTTAATCCTCTTGAGTTCATTCATTAATTCCTCATCTATCTGTAGACGTCCGGCTGTATCAAGTATGATTATATCTCTTCCATTTTTGTTGGCATAGTCCAATGCGTCTTTGGCTATTTTTTCAGGTTTTCCCTCTTCGCTAAATACAGGAATCCCTATGGAATTGCCCAAAACCTGCAATTGTTTTATGGCTGCCGGCCTGTATATATCGCATGCAACAAGCAAAGGCTGCCTGCCTCTCGATTTTAAGAATTTTGCAAGTTTGGCAGCTGTTGTTGTTTTTCCACTGCCTTGAAGCCCTATGAGCATAATAACGAAATGTTTAGATGTTATTGCAAGCTGTGTTGAATCTCCGCCAAGCAACTCCGTAAGTTTTTTGTGAACAGATTCAACAATAATTTGTCCGGGTGTTAAACTTTTCTCTAATTCTTTGCCTTCCAGATCAATTTCAATGTCCTTTATAAATTCCTTGACTACTTTGTAGTTTACATCAGCTTCCAAAAGTGCAAATTTGACCTCTTTTAATGCCTTTTTGAGATCATCTTTCGTTATCGTTCCTTGACCCTTCAGTCTTTTTAGGGTATCATTTAATTTTTCGCCTAAATTAGAAAACATACATCACCACCTAAAACAACTCGTAATACTATTATAGAACGCCTTTTATGTCAATATTATTATTTTTACGGGTGCAAAATAGCTAAGGATACCACTGCATAATAAGGTAATCTTGTGCCTTAGTATACTTAATGAGCAATGTCCTTCTTCCTTACCATCCATTCTTGATATACAGGATATCAATAAATACAAAGAGACCACTGCACAATGTATAGTTTCTTATCAAACTCTTGAAACGAATATGAATTTTAGACAAATTTTAATGTTCACGAAAAGGGAAAAATCTCAACTGTTTGAGGCAAGCCCTCATGAAACTGCTTTAATTTCTTTATGGAAATGAGGGCTTGGTGAGTTTTGAGATTTTAATTAAAATTTGTCGTTAAAAAATTCATTCTGAGTTGAAAGAGTTTGATAAGAAACAGTATATTATATTGTTATTGTGTCATTATGCAGTGGTGTCATAATACTTAAATTAAGCTTTATTTAAAATACAGTTTTTGTTTTTTGCGAAAATAGGTACTGGGTTGATAAGAAATTTTAAGAGCATTATTTATTGCTATGCAATGGTCTCTTTATCTATCTTTTGTCAAACATATAGGCAAACATAGGAACATAGATAAGCGTTAAAATTGTTCCGACAAGCAGCCCTCCTACTGCAACATCCGCTAACGGTGAGAGCCTTTCTAATCCGACAGCACTTTCAAGTGCAATAGGCATCATACCGGCAATTGTTCCAAAAGCTGTCATCATAACAGGTCTATATCTGACCTTAACACTTTCAA
>CAZFWO010000056.1:0-9104 GCA_964522785.1 uncultured Desulfurellales bacterium | reverse complement strand
TGCAACGGTCTCATTATGTAACGTTGAGGTTTGAAAAAATTATAAAATACAGAATACATGTCCTAAAGTTATATACAAGCCCGCGTCGAAATATTCTCAACGGGGGCTTGTGAAGGGTCTACAATTTAAAAGTTCACGAAAAGCGCATCCTTAATCCTTAGTGTTAAATCCTTTAACACTTCCTTAGATATAGACATTCTCGCTTTCTCCGTTGCCGATACATCACTATCCGCATTATAGTTACGGTACGCCTCAACCCTCTTGTCCCTTATTATATACCCCTTTGTGCCCTTCAGAGAGACTAAAGCCGCTATATTGCACCTATACATAGATGTCAAACCGCTCGACTTAAATGCAGAAGGAGAAACATCATAGGATACAATTTTAACCTTTACATATCCGTCAGCCTTCTCTTTATCAACAACACTAACCCTTGAATCTAAATCCAATTCATTAATCAAATAACTCTTTAAATATGTTTGAATATTGGGCTCGCTTGTTAAATTTTCTATATTCTCAATATAGACCTTCGATACACCTCCGGGAAGACTTGAATAGCTGCCAACAAAACGGTAACCGCAGGAATATAAAAATATGGAAATGATAAAAATCGGAATAATGCCTTTCTTCATATTATGCTACCACTATATTTATCAATTTGTTTTTAACAAATATTACCTTTTTAATCTCTTTGTTATCTATGTACTTTTGAACCTTTGGGCTATTTTTTGCCAACTCAAGAACATTTTCTTGGCCTGAATCCATAGCGACCTCAAGCGTATCCCTCAATTTTCCGTTTACCGTAGCAGCTATAGTTACTTTGTCTCTAATCAAAGCGTTTTTATCGTATATTGGCCATCTTTCCTGTTCAACCAACGTGCTATATCCCAATGTCTGCCACAACTCATCTGCTATGTGCGGAACAATAGGGCTTAGCAGTTTAATAAGTACCTCAAGTCCATATGCAAAAAACCCGTTTTCTTTTTTATCCCTTGGTTTGAACGATTGCATAAAGTTTACAAATTCCATACATGCAGCGATAGCTGTATTGAAATGATAGGATTCAAAATCATCGCTAACCCTTTTTATTGTGCTGTTAATCATATAAGATAGTTCTTTTAGTCTATCCGTATCGGCATCTGTCTCTTTAGCCTTTAAATTTTTGTTTGCATTGACAAGTCTCCAGAGCCTATTTAAAAATCGATATGCTCCCTCAACACCATTATCCGACCATTCCAAATCCTTCTCAGGCGGTGCCGCAAAAAGCGTAAATAGTCTTGCCGTATCTGCACCATAGTTGTTAATTATATCGTCAGGATCTACTACATTTCCCTTTGACTTGCTCATCTTTGCTCCGTCTTTTATGACCATGCCCTGTGTCAGAAGCCTTTTAAATGGCTCGTCTGAATCCACATAACCCAAATCCCTCAGAACCTTTGTAAAATACCTTGCATACAAAAGATGCATAACGGCATGCTCTATGCCACCCACATATTGGTCGACATCCATCCAGTAGTTTGCGGTTTCTTTGTCAAATATCTCTTTATCGTATTTGGGAGAGCAATATCTTAAAAAATACCATGACGATTCAACAAATGTGTCAAACGTGTCGGTTTCTCTTTTCGCCTTTGCACCGCATATCGGACATGTTGTTTCTACAAATTCTTGAACCTTTTTCAAAGGAGAGCCGCCCTCACCGGTTATCTTTATATTCTCAGGCAATCTTATAGGCAGGTTTTCTATTTTTTCGGGCACTATGCCGCATTTTTCACAATAAACCACAGGAATGGGAGCACCCCAATATCTCTGTCTTGATACATTCCAATCTCTTAGTTTGTACTGAAACGTCTGTTTGGCTAAGTTTTTTTCCTCAAGCCATTTTACAATCTTCCATTTTGCCTCTTCATTTTTCATACCATCAAACTTGTCTGAATTTATCAAAACACCCTCATCCGTATAGGCTTCTGTTAATTTATCGGCATTTGTTGTCATGCCCTCCTTATGTATAACAATCCTTTTTGGCAGGTTGTATTTTTGTGCAAACTCAAAATCCCTTTGATCGTGTGCAGGTACAGCCATAACTACACCTGTACCATACTCCAGGATAACAAAGTTTGCAGCATAGAGCGGTACCTCTTCGTTATTTACGGGATTTATCAAATATATGCCTGTGAATATACCCTCTTTTTCTTTAGAGAAATCACGCTCCGCTTTTTTGTACTCATCTATAAAAGCTCCAACAATCTTTTTGTGACTCTCCGGCACCAAATCCAATAGCTTGGGGTGATTCGGTGCAATTGATGCAAATGTTACACCAAATAGCGTATCGGGCCTTGTTGTAAACACCTCAAAATGTTTATCGCGCCCTTTGATTTTAAACTTTATAAAGGCGCCCTTTGATTTTCCTATCCAATTTCTCTGCTGTGTTAAGACCCTTGCGGGCCAGCCCTTTTCCAATAGTTTCATATCATCAAGCAGTTGGTCTGCGTAATCTGTTATCTTAAAGAACCATTCGTCAAGCTCTTTTTGCACAACCTCATTACCGCATCTCCAGCACTTTCCATCCTCAACCTGCTCATTTGCCAAAACCGTCTGACATGTAGGGCAGTAGTTTACGCTGCTTTTCTTTCTATAGACCATACCTTTTTTGAACATCTCTATAAAGATTTTCTGCTCCCATTTGTAGTAATCTGCATCACATGTGGCAATAAGTCTGTCCCAATCGTATGAAAAACCGAGTCGTTTAAGTTCTTTTATCATATAATCTATGTTTTCGTATGTCCATTTGGCAGGATGTGTCTTATGGGCAATGGCAGCATTCTCGGCAGGCATTCCAAATGCGTCAAACCCGATGGGGTGTAAAACGTTATATCCCTGCATCCATTTGTACCTTGCCATTGCATCGCCTATGGAATAATTTCTAACATGTCCCATATGGATTCTGCCAGAAGGATAGGGGAACATCTCAAGCTGATAGAATTTTGGTTTTTTATCAAAATCCTTTGCCTTAAAAACCTTCTTTTCTTCCCATATCTTTTGCCATTTTACTTCTATTTCAGAAGGATTATATTTGCACAATTTCAGAAACCTCCATCTATTCTATTCGAATATAGCGCCCTTATGAGCAGGACCTACCAGCTTCGCATATCTTGCAAGCCATCCGTAGTTAATTTTTGGCTCTTTGGGTTTGAAGTTTTTCTTTCTTTCTTCAATCTCAATATCATCAACAAGCAGGTTTATTGTCTTTTTATCCACATCTATTTCTATCTCATCCCCCTCTTTGATTAAGCCTATCAAGCCACCTCTTGCGGCTTCCGGCGATATGTGGCCTATTGATAACCCTCTTGTTGCTCCAGAAAATCTTCCGTCTGTAATCAAGGCAACATCCTTATCCAAACCCATACCTGCTATTGCACTTGTGGGTTGGAGCATCTCTTTCATACCGGGGCCTCCTGCCGGTCCTTCATATCTAATTACGATAACATCACCCTTTTTAATCTCTTTGCCAAAAATGGCTTTTAGAGCATCCTCTTCGGAATCAAACACCCTTGCTTTGCCGACAAAGTGATTCATTGATGTGTCAACACCCGACTGTTTTAGAACGGCTCCATGTGGCGCAAGGTTACCACTCAATACGCTCAAGCCTCCCTTTGGATAGTATGGTTTATCAAGAGGTCTTATAACCTCATCCCTATAAACCCGTGAATTTTTATAATTTTCATATATAGTTTTTCCTGTTACTGTTATACAGTCTCTATTGAGCACATTCAGAGGATCAAGCCTATTCAAAAGAGCCATCATGCCGCCAGCTTCGTCTAAGTCTTGAAGGTGGTAGGGTCCAACAGGAGAAAATGAACATAGATCGGGTACCCTGTCACTTATTTCATTAAAAATGTCTAACTTCAAATCAACCTTTGCCTCCTGCGCTATTGCCAGAAGGTGTAAAACGGTATTTGTTGAACATCCCATAGCCATATCAGCACATATTGCATTTTTAAAGGCATCTATTGTCAATATATCCCTGGGTTTTATATCCTTTTCAACAAGCTCCATAATTTTCATGCCGGCGAGTTTGGCAAGTCTGATACGGGCAGACATTGGTGCGGGTATTGTTCCATTTCCGGGTAGAGATAAGCCCAGCACTTCACTAATACAGTTTATGGAGTTTGCAGAATACATACCGGAGCATGAGCCACAGGACGGGCATCCAACATCCTCAACAGCTTTTAATTCATCCTCGGATATATTGCCGTTTAGATACTTACCAACAGCCTCGAATACCTGAGCCAAATCTATGTCCGTTCCATTCAGGCGCCCTGCGAACATCGGGCCTCCTGAAATCATTATTGTAGGTATATTAACCCTTGCCGCAGCCATCATCATACCGGGGACTATTTTGTCACAGGCAGGTAGTATAACAAGTCCGTCAACCGGATGGGCAGAAACCATTGTTTCAACAGAGTCGGCTATAAGTTCTCTTGAAGGCAAAGAGTAATGCATACCAAGATGACCCATAGCTATACCATCATCAACGCCTATAACATTGAACTCAAGAGGTGTTCCACCTGCCATATATACACCATATTTAACGGCTTGAACAACAGACTGCAGATGTACATGTCCCGGTACTATTGTGTTATATGAATTTGCTATTGCTATGATTGGTCTGTTTAGTTCTATATCCGTATATCCGTCAGCCTTAAACAATGACCTATGAGGCGCTCTTTCTGGTCCTTTTAGCATAATATCACTTCTTCTTGCCATAATATCCCCCTTTTTTTAATATCTAGAGTTTATATTACTAAATATATCGCCTGTCAACACCTTAACTCTTTGTATTAACAAAAACACCCTTCTCAGACATCCTTGATAGACAGCGCATAACCTTGTTTTTAAATTTTCCATCCTTTAAATCTTCGGAAAACATATCCCATAGCTGTATATCTGTGCTGGCATATATATCAATAGAACCGTAATATAGAACATCTGTAAGATATGCAAACCTCAAAGCATCCAGCAATTCATCGTCTGTAAATTTTCTCAAGCCTTCTATAAAAATGGCATCTATATATTCGTTTAGATTGGTATATCTAACTGGATGGACACCTCTCATCATCCCTATAAGCTCATCAAATGTCAGATACATCTTTTTTCTATTTTTTGTTTCGTATTCGTCAAACAGATCTTTAAGAGTTTTCTTAGACGAATCGTACTCTATTTTTGGGGTTTTTGTAACCCTGTAGTCTTTTCCATCTATAGCGTATGTCTCAAAGTAGTTAACAAGTTTGCCAATGCGCTCTTTAAACACCAAGATGTCAAATTTTCTGCCGCCAAGAGCGACGGGGGTTGTGTTTGAGGTTGTAACGACTACTGTATCGGTTTTACTTATCTCTCTGATAAAATTTATACCCATCATTGCATCACCGGGGTCATCTAATTCAAATTCATCCAAAAGCACAACATCAAATTTCGACATTTTTTCGACAAGGGGCAGAAGATTGAAGTAAGCTATCAAATACATCAATTCTGAAAATGAAAGAAAAATTGATTTTCCCTTATAGGCGTTTCCTATAGACGATAGAAGATGTGTCTTGCCCACACCAAATCCGCCGTCTAAATATACATTCTTCGGTTTTGATCTGTTTTTAAAGATCTTTCTAGCAATGGTTTTACAGCACTTTTTTTTATTATACTCCTTCAATTCACTCACAAAATTGATTAGTTTCTCCTTAACATCCTGTTGAGAGGGGTATTCGCTGTCGGGTATATAGTTTTCAAAATTGCAATGTTGAAATTTCAGCGGCATACTGTTTTTATTTATTATCAAATCTATCGGTGTCTCAAGATTTATTTCACTCAACTTTATTTCTCTTTTCACACTCATAACTCCCCCTTAAGAAACTTGATTTATTTATACCTATTTTTATGAAAAAATGCCATCCCAAAATTAATTTTTTCTTGAATATAGCATAGAATCGTAATATAATTTATTATAGGTATAAGAGTTGTTTAAAATAAAGAGGAGGTTATTATGGTACATTTTTCTAAGTTGGGTTTTGTAAATACCAAAAATATGTTCAAAGATGCCTTTGAAAAGGGTTATGCCGTTCCTGCCTACAATTTTAATAATATGGAGCAGCTTCAAGCTATAATAACAGCTTGCACAATGACACAATCACCCGTTATTCTACAGGTCTCCAAGGGCGCAAGAAACTATGCCAATCAGACGCTTTTAAGATGGATGGGGCAGGGCGCTGTTGAGTTTATGAAAGAAATGGCGAGAGAAAATGGCTTAAAAGAGATTCCAATAGCCATGCATTTAGACCACGGCGACAGTTTTGAACTGTGCAAAAGTTGTGTAGATATGGGATTTTCATCTGTTATGATTGACGGAAGCCATCTGCCTTATGATGAGAATGTTGCAATTACAAAACAGGTCGTTGAATATGCACATAAATACGATGTAACGGTAGAAGGTGAACTTGGTGTTTTGGCAGGTATAGAGGACGATGTAAAAGCTGAGAAGCACACATACACAAATCCGGATGATGTTGAGGATTTTGTCAGCAAAACGGGCGTTGATTCGCTTGCAATAGCAATAGGCACATCACACGGGGCGTATAAATTTAAGGTAAAACCCGGTGAGCAGCCACCTCCATTGAGATTTGATATTTTAGAAGAAGTGGAAAAAAGAATCCCTGGATTCCCTATTGTTTTGCATGGTTCATCAAGCGTACTGCAGGAATATGTAAAAATAATAAATCAATACGGCGGCAACTTGGAGGGGGCCGTAGGCGTTCCCGAAAACCAGTTACGTAAAGCAGCCAAAAGTGCTGTATGCAAGATAAATATAGACTCAGATGGAAGGCTTGTTATGACTGCAAAGGTCAGAGAGGTTCTGTGGACCAAGCCCGAAGAATTTGACCCGAGGAAATATTTAGGCCCGGCAAGAGACGAATTAATAAAAATGTACGAGAGAAAAAACAAAGAGGTTTTGGGTTCTGCTTTTAGGATTTAGCATTATAATTAAAAATAAAGGAAATTCATCGATGAAAAAATTAATCGAAGTTGAGCGCATGGAAAATTTATTCAAATATGAATTTGATATTTCTCATGATTTTAAGCTAAATTATAAAACAAACTACGGTTTTATAAGGAGCTTGTGTACAAAAAATTTGGTGAGCGATATAAACAGCTATATAAATTCCATAAAAGATTATCAAAACTTTGTCCAAATCGGCATCGGCGGAAGTGCTCTCGGTGCAACATCATCCGTTGAATTTTTAGGGGGAATCTACCACAACTACATAAACAACAAAAAATACTTTGTGCTGGATAATATCGACTCAGAAAGAATGGATTTTGCCCTCTCTCTGGATGCCAAAAAAACGATATTCCATATAGTCTCAAAAAGCGGTTCAACAATAGAAACACTGTCTCAATTCTTTATAATCTATGAAAGATTGAAAAAAACAGTCGGCAAGGAAGTTAATAAACACTTTGTATTTACAACATCAAAAAAAGGCTTTTTGTACGATTTCGCAACGCAAAACAGCATACCCCTCTTCTATATTCCGGAAGATGTAGGCGGAAGGTACAGCGTATTTACATCCGTAGGACTTATAGCCCTCTCTTTTCTAAGCTACAATATAGAACAGTTTATCGAGGGCGCAAAGACCGCTGTTAGGGCATTTAGAAACGGGTGGCAGATGCCCAATGATTTTACAAAGTTTTCTATTGGTGAATACAAAAACGGGAAAAATATGCTTGTTATGTTCGCCTACAAAGATGCCCTTTACGGCGTAGCTGACTGGTTTAGGCAACTATGGGCTGAAAGTCTTGGTAAAAACGGTGTGGGGCAGACGCCTATAAAGGCTTTAGGCGTTACAGATCAGCACTCGCAACTTCAGTTGTATCAAGATGGCCCGAAGGATAAAGCTATACTATTTTTAGATACAGTTTCCAACAAAGATTTTGTTGTGGAAGAGCCGCTGTCTTTACCGTACTTAAAAAGTAGAAATTTGTCTGAAATCATGGGAATAGAGATGGAATCAACGCACAGGGCATTAAAAGAAAACGGTGTTAACTGCGGAACTATCTTTATAAAAGAAAGGAATGAGTATGCACTGGGTGCTTTGTATATCTCGCTCATGATAGCAACGGCAAAAGCAGGAGAACTCTTAGGTATCAATCCTTTTGATCAACCAGGTGTAGAGCTTGGGAAAAAATATACGAAAGAAGCGTTGAACAGATGAAAAGCTACAGCACAAAAATATACTATGACGATACGGACGCCGGTGGTGTAGTATACTATGCAAACTATCTGAAATTCTGTGAAAGGGCAAAACAGGAATTTTTTCTACACCACGGGTGCAACCTGTTTAAATTGCACTTTGAGGACGTTTATCTCATTGTAAAGGAGGTAAAGGCCAGCTACATAAAAAGTTTAGAGTTGGGTGAAGAGGTTGATGTGTATGTAAGCGTTAAGGAGTTGAAAAAAGCAAGCATACTTTTACATTTTGATATAAAGGTTGAAGATGAGATGAGAGCGTCTATCGACATACTGTCCGTCTCTATAAAAAAGGGTTCAAAGATAACAAGATTACCGGAATGTGTCAAAAATCTCCCTGTTGAATAGGAGGTGTCTATCTTATGTCTGTTTTGGTTGAATTTGCCATGTTTCCTACTGACAAAGGTGAAAGTGTCAGCTCTTATGTAAGCAGAATTATAAAGATGTTCAAAGAAAGTGATATAGACTATCAATTAACACCCATGGGCACGGTATTTGAAACAGAAACCATGGATGACGCCTTGATAATTATAAACGATGCCTATAAATGTTTAAAAGACGACTGCAACAGGGTATATTCAACAATAAAGTTCGATATAAGAAAAAACAAAAGCAACAGAATGAAACAAAAGATAGTATCTATCCAACAAAAGATAGGAGATGTAAACAAATAAGTGTATGTATGTGTGGTTTTGGGTGCGGGGTAACTAGGTTATCAACCCAGTACCTATTTTCGCAAAAAACAAAAACTGTATTTTAAATAAAGCTTAATTTAAGTATTAGGTAAAATAAGGCAATCTTGTGCTTAGTGAGA
>CAZFWO010000055.1:0-9160 GCA_964522785.1 uncultured Desulfurellales bacterium | reverse complement strand
CGGGTCAAAGATACCCTTATCCATAAAGTATCTATACGCATTAGCTATTTTTTTTAACTTATCCCTTGCATACCTTGATATATGGTCGACGCTCCTTATTTTATCTAATATAGCTCCTCTTATTTTTGTATTTGCGTATGATTTGAATTCTGCATCACTTTTTTTATCATCCCAATTGTCTATGGCTTTGAGAAGACCTATCATACCAATTTGAACAAAATCATTCTCGTCAAATCCTGGCGGCATTTTTACGATAAGCTTTCTTGTTATTGCTCTCACTATTGGATAGTATAGATTTACCAATTCGTCCCTATCTGTTTTCATATTTTAATTTTTTGCCTCGGTTTTTTATGTTGAGTCTTGTTTTTTCTCTTTGTTTTTTGCGGAATCAGCAATAGTAGCAATAAAATTTATCAAAGAGGATGTTACAATGCCGAGAAGATAGAATGCTATGGCGGAAAAGAATGTTTTAATCAAAGCATTTATAAAATCGATGCCATTGTAGGTAAAAATGAGAGTACATACAGCAACAGCCGATAGAGCATAAAGAGAGGCTATCCATTTAGGTTCTATTATATAATCTTTTTTCATTTCAAGACTCCAACATTTTCATTAGTTCTTTCTCTGTTATTATTGTAATCTTTAAATTCTTTGCTTTGTCAAGTTTTGAACCCGGATTTTCACCAACTATTAAAAAATCAAGTTTTTTGCTTACACTGTTTCTAACTATGCCGCCTTTTTCTTCAATCAACGTTTTATAGTATTCCCTCGGCTTTGAAAGGGTGCCGGTAAATAAAAAACTTTTATCTCTAATTATACTCTCTTTTTTAAGACTATCTTGATTTACAAAATGCACACCGTAGGATAGCAGCTTTTCTATAGTTTCAATATTTTTATTTTCATTAAAAAATGATATAACACTATCTGCAATTTCATCACCCACGCCATCTATAGATAATAGCTCTTTTCTTGTGGCCTTTTTTAAATTTTCCAACGTTTCAAACCTCTTTGCCAATAATTTAGCTACATATTCACCAACATGCTTTATACCGAGCGCATAAATGAACTTAGCAAAAGTTGTGCCTTTGGAGCGTTGAATAGATGCCGTAAGATTTTCAGCGAGTTTTTCTGCAACCCTGTCCATATCCATTAAAATATCTTTATTTAGTTTGTAAATGTCGCTTATATCCTTAATAATTCCCTTTTCAACTAACTGCTCAACGAGTTTATCGCCAAATCCATCTATATTCATAGCCTTTCTTGACACAAAGTGTTTTATGGATTCTTTTATTACCTTGGGGCAGTTGATATTCGTGCATCTGTAGTATGCACCGTCTTTAACTATGTGTGAGCCGCATATGGGACACCTATCAGGCATTTTAAATTTTTTTTGTGTGCCGTCCCTCAAATCCTTAACGGGTTTTACTACCTCCGGTATTACGTCTCCGGCTCTTTGTATAAAAACCGTATCCCCGATCATTATATCCTTTTTTTCTATTTCATCCATTGTGTGTAGTGTGGCTTTTGAAATGACAGCACCACCTACTTTAACGGGTTTGAGTATAGCAACCGGCGTCAATATGCCCGTTCTGCCTATATTTACCTCTATATTCAACAGTTTTGTTGTTGCCTGCTGCGCGGGAAACTTAAATGCTATTGCCCATCTTGGAGATTTTGTTGTTGAGGAGAGTTTTTTTTGAAATTCAAGGTTGTCAACCTTGATTACCGTACCATCCAATTCATACGGCATACTATCCCTGTTTTTTTCCAAATATTCCTTATGTTTGATTGCTTCATCTATGTTTTTACATAGTTTGTTTAAATTATTGACGAGAAATCCAAGTTTTTTCAGTTCATCAATTGCCTCATGTTGAAAATTAATAGTTCTGTTTTTGTCCTTTATGTCTCTTATGTAGTAGGCAAACATTATCAGTTTTCTTTTTGCCGTTTCCTTTGGGTCGAGTTGCCTTAGAGAGCCGGCAGCAGCATTGCGCGGATTGGCAAACAGACTTTGTGCATTTTCAATGCGTTCCTTATTTATGCGTTTAAATTCTTCTTTGGTCAACATAACCTCTCCTTGAACATCAAGATAGTCAGGCGGATTTTGGACAATAAGTTCAAGAGGTATACTTTTTATTGTTCTGATATTTTGCGTAACATTCTCTCCTATGTGCCCATCTCCTCTCGTTGAGCCACTGACGAGTTTACCGCTTTTATATATTAAACAAACGGACAATCCATCGAATTTAGGCTCCACGAAATAGGGTATATCCGAATTTTCGTCTAATTTGAGCATCTTTTTGACCCTTCTGTCAAATTCTATAATGTCATTGTCGCTAAATCCGTCCTCGAGAGAGAGCATGGGTATCTTGTGCTCTATCTTTTCAAATTTGCTGAGTACGCTGCCGCCGACTCTAACAGTGGGTGAGTTGGGGTCAAAAAACTCTGGATTCTCTTTTTCCAATCGCTTTAATTCAAGCATCATAATATCATATTCTTCATCCGATATTATAGGGTTATCAAGCACATAGTATCTATAGTTGTGATAGTTGAGCTCTTTACGCAGGGTGTCTATCCGTTCCTTTATTCTGTTTTTATTCATTTTTTTCTCCAACAAGGTATTTTAAAGTGAATCCTCTATCTGTTGAGTATGTAATATAGCTGAATGTTTTAAAAAAATCCCCGCTGTTGATATACAAACCTGAATCTATTTTTTTAATTAGCGGCTTATGGGTATGTGCAAGTATAACAACATCAAAACCCTCTTTTATCTTCTTTTTTGCAAATATCTCAAAAGCTCTCTCCGTATGCCTGTTCTTTTTATTCTTCAAACGTATTTTGCTGAATTTTGAGGCTTTTTTTGATAGTTTAAGAAGTAAGAATGGGTTTATTTTGTCTAACAACGTTAATGTAACGGGATTTTTCAATATTGCCCTGAATACTCTATAGGCTGTATCTTTTTTATCGATTATATCTCCATGTTCCATATGCACCTTTAGTTTGTCTATTGTTATATCCAAACTTGAATCTACAATATCTACATCAACAAATCTTTTGATGGTTTTTAGATTGTATTCATGATTGCCTTCAAACAGCACTGTTTTTGTTTTTTTTGATATTAATTTCAGGGCATTGATTAATTTTATATGGTGAGGGTATAAAAAATTGTTGTATCCATAGTAGAATTCAAACAGATCCCCCAATATATATATTACATCAAATTTTTCATATACATTTAAAAGAAAGTTAACCAGAGCCTCGCTTTTTGGATAATGGGCATCAGATACAAATAAACATTTCATTTCCTGTAGGTTCGTTTTCTGCTAATAATATTTTTTGCCACAATAAAACCAAATAGAAATCCACCGATATGCGCAAACCATGCGACGCCCCCTGCATAGTGCGATGATATGGACAGAAGTCCGTTAAAATATTGAATGAAAAACCAAAATACTATAAATATCCATGCAGGAATCCATAAGAACGTTATGAATATAAATATGGGAACGAGGGAGAAGATCTTTGCATGTGGAAAAAATACTAAATAGGCTCCTATGACAGCTGAGATAGACCCGCTTGCGCCTATTATCGGTATATTGGAATATGGAGCGGCTATACCTTGCACGAGCGCTGCTGCAAAACCGCCCGCAATATAGAACAGCAGATAGTTTGTATGTCCAAGCTCGTCTTCCACGTTGTCACCAAATATCCACAAAAACCACATATTGCCGAGAATGTGCAGAAATCCGCCATGCAAAAACATGGAAAAGAGTATTCGTTCTATCGAATGCAGTATGTCGTGATATTTAAATAACATAGAGGGAATAAAGGCATTGTTATAGATAAATACGGTTGTATTTGGTGCGTTTAATTCATATATAAATATCAATACATTGGCAATAATTAATGATATATTGACTATCGGTTGATTAAATGATTTAACATCATCCTTTAGTGGAAACATTTTTCTTTCTCCTATATATTTCTATGATATACTTTAGCAAAAAATAAAATATAATGCCAAGTAATAAACCGATGATGATGCTTCCTATAAAAATGGATAGGAAAGCCCCGGGGCTTTCTTTTAAATAATGATGCAATGTAAATGGTCTTATGTCAAAATTAAAGTCTTTATTTAACAAAAAAGTTCCTATTTTGTATTCAGTGTAGTATATAAATGGCATGGTCCATGGCATATTAATCCATGAACCTGCAATAGTCGATAGTTTATTGAGTTTGAATAAGATAGATAAGGTAATGGCCAATATTGTATGTATCCCTAAAAATGGGGAGACAGATATAAAAACGCCTACTGCAAAGGATAGAGATAGCTTTTTAGGCTCATCATTGAGATAGATTATTTCTCTGACAATCTGTCTGTATGAGTTTATACTAAATTTCAATTTTTAACCTTTTTTAAAGAGCTCGCTTAGGCTGAATTTCTTTTTATCTATTAAAGATAGTCTTTTGAGTGCTTTCGTGTTGCTGCTGTCAATAGCGATAATTTCTTTGTATATTTTTTTTGCCGAATCCTTAAGATTTATTTTTTCATAAATATATGCTATTTTAAATTTTGCGTCAAGGTTCCACATATTGCTATCCTGTACTTTTTTGAAATATCTCAATGCATCATGATAACGCTCTTTTCTCAAATAAGCTTCACCTAAAAGCATATTTGCATCATCATAAAGTTTTCCTTTAACATTCTTTAAAATCCTTATGGCGCTGTTGTAGTCTTTTTGAGAGATTAAATACCTGGCTTTGTGTATAATCCTTTGTTCATAATCATTGTCATATTCTTTTTTGGATGCTTGTATCTTATTTGGCTTATTATTTTTTATCATGTTATAGGCTTGAGTTATAGCTACAAATTTTTCCTCTTTGTATCTTTTTTCTTCCTCGTTTAATTCCATATCAGGATGGTATTTTTTTGCCAATATATGAAATACTTTTATTATATCTTCAATAGGTGTTTCTTCCGTCACGCCGAGTATTTCATAGGGATTCATAATTATTTATAGCCCTTAAATCTTTTTTTGAGTTTAGCTATAATTTTATTCTCCAATTGTCTTACGCGTTCTTTGCTTATATTGTATTTTTCTCCTATTTCTCTTAATGTCCGCGGCTTGCCGTCATAGAGCCCATATCTCAACCTTATTATATCCTGGTCTCTTTCAGAGAGCGATGATAGGTAATTGTTTACCTCTTCTATTAGGTCTTGTCGAATGTGTTTTTCTTCGAGGGACTCTTTATTTTCGCTTATCAAGTCCAAAAGTGTGGCATCATTGTTATCATTGATGGATTGATCCAAAGAATCGAAGGATAGTTTTGTGAATTCTGCATTTCTTAACTCTTTTTCACTCAGTCCGCTTTCTTTCATTATTTCCCTATTCTCAGGGTATTGGTTAAACTCCTCTTTATACTTGTTCTTTATGCTGTCTATTTTTCTGTTTCTGTTTCTCGCTTTTATGGGTATCTTTACAGGCGTGCTTTGCTCTGTTAAAAATTTTATTATGGACTGTTTTATCCACCATGATGCGTAAGATATAAATTTTATATTTTTGTCGGGATCAAATTTTTTGGCAGCTTTTATTAATCCCAAATTGCCCTCATTGATTAAATCCAAAAAAGGCACACCAAAATTCCTATATTTTTTTGCCATGCTGACTACAAACTTTAAATTATGCTTAATCAATTTCTTTAATGCTTCTTTGTCGCCCTGTTGAATTTTCCTACCAAGCTCTTTTTCTTCTTCTGAAGACAGAACAGGTATTTTGGATATCTCATCTAAGTAAGATGATAGAGCATTAAAGGATTTGTCTGATTTTATCTCTTTATTTTCCATTTGGTTGAACCCTTCATATCTTCAAGTACAACTCCTTTTGACATAAGTTCGTCCCTTATGGCATCTGCTTTTTTAAAGTCTCTTAATTTTCTTGCTTCGTTTCTCTCACGAATCCTTTCTTCTATCCATTTATCATCTATGCTGTCTGAGGTAAACCAGTTTTTTGAGGATGTATCAAAAACGCCGAGAACTTCCGTAATCTTTTTCATATGCTCCAAAAATGCAGCTTTAATTGCTTCATTAGGCTTTTTATTCTCTTTTTCACACTCATCAAGGTATATATTGAACTGTTTTATGGCATGAAATACAATGCCTATAGCCTTGGGTGCATTAAAATCATCATCCATAGCTTCGTTGAAATTGTCTGTAATCTGTTCAACCTCTTTTTCTAAAAATGCATTCTCTCTATAATTTTCTGTTGAAAACTCGGTATCTTCAAGCCTTTTTATAAAATTATAGTACCTATTCAAAGCCTCTTTTGCACTGCTTAAGCCTTCAAATGAGAAATCAATAGGACTTCTGTAATGAGTGAGGAGGAGAAAATATCTCAGTGTTTCCCCGCTAAACTGTTTTAATATATCCTTTATTGTAAAGAAATTACCCAGCGATTTGCTCATTTTTTCCTTGTTTATCTTAACAAATGCATTATGTATCCAATACTTTACAAATTCTTTGCCTGTCGCAGCTTCACTTTGGGCTATCTCGTTTTCATGGTGAGGGAATATCAAGTCCTCACCGCCGCCGTGAATATCGAATGTTTCTCCAAGGTATTTCATGCTCATTGCCGAACACTCTATGTGCCATCCCGGTCTTCCCAATCCCCATGGCGATTCCCATGCAGGTTCGTTTTCTTTTGATTTTTTCCACAAGGCAAAATCGAGCGGATTTTCTTTTTTGTCGTTTATATCTATTCTTGCGCCGCTTTTCAACTCATCTATATTTTTATGAGAGAGTTTTCCGTAGTCGGTAAATTTTTCAACACTGTAATAGACATCTCCGTCAGTTTCATACGCATATCCTTTATCTATCAACTTTTCAACAAGAGATATTATCTCTTTTATGTGTTCTGTGGCTTTTGGTTCATACGTTGGTCTTTCAATTCCTATGGCATCCATATCCTTGTAGTATTCGTTTATATATTTGTTTGCCACATCGTCGCAGGATATACCTTCTTTGTTGGCTTTTGCTATAATTTTGTCATCGACATCTGTAAAATTTTTCACAAATATTACATTGTAACCTTTGTATTTTAGATACCTAAAAATGATATCAAAACTTACTGCACTCCTTGCATGACCTATATGGCAGTTGTCATAGACCGTAACGCCGCAGACATACATACCCACATTTTTGTTGTTTATGGGTTTAAACTCAACTATACCCCTTTTTGCCGTATCAAAAATTCTTAACATTTAACCTACCTCAAAACATATTCTTTTGTTTCATCAACTATCTCCTTTAGTCCGCTGTTATAAGAATCAAAAAAAACAGATATATAACCTTTATACTGACTAACCACAATACCTTCTCCAATCCTGGTATTTTCAGGGAGATTTTTATTAATCCTATCAACAAAAACCTTTTTACCTACAATATATTCTGTAAAAGGTTTTGGCAGTTTAACTATGTGATAACCTCTTCCGTTTTTCCTCTTTCCAACCTGCCAATGAGCCTCTGGAACTTTAAAAAAGGCATAATAGCCTATATGAGGAGTCATATTAACATCGCTCAAGCCAATGAGTTTTATAGGTATATTACCGAGTTTTACAAATTTAGCGTTTTTACTTATATTTTTAAAGGGATATATAGTGCTTACTGTATCCCTGGAACTAATTTCCGTAGAAGAGTTTTCTATAACCCCCTTATAAATAAGAGGTTCGATTCTTTTTATTATCTTGATTTTTCCTATAGGTATGTAAATTTCCACAGAAGAATTAGGGCAGATATTCACATTTTGATAATCTTTAATTCCCCTGTAAACATACAAATATTTTATAGCAATCGGTTTCCTTGTTTTTACATATACAATGCTGCCTGCTGATACCTCCAAAGCGTTATATCTATCGTATGACAGTGTTCCTATGGAAAATTTGTGCCAAATGCAGAAGCCGCCTCCGCAATCGGAGTAGTAGTTGCTGCCATCGTAAAAAACAACACCGTCATATTGTTTAAGGTTTGTTTTTTTTGTAGCCAATCTTTTCGGATGTTTTTTTGGTTTGTATATGGTTATGCCGTGTTTTGTATATTGAATAACCTCCCCGGGGAATATTAAATTCGGATCATTCAGGTATGTATTGTTTACCCATATTTTACCCCACAAAAACGGATTTTTGTAGTGTGCTTTGGATAATGCCCACAGCGTGTCTTTGGGCTGTACTATGTGCAGATTACCTGTAGCGTCTGCATTAAAAGATATGAAAATAACCAATAAAACAAACAAAATAACTTTTTTCATATTCTCCTCCTAATATTTTTTTATTATTTTTACGTACCTGCTGTCAGGGAATTTCCTTTTAAGAATATTTTTATAATAATCTTTTAACCTTTTATCATTTTTGTATATTTTTATCAACTCAAATAGGGCTGCATCCGTTTTACCGCCAATTTTTACCGGACTATCCGGATATTGTTTAATCAGTTTTTTCAAAATATCTGCAGCTTTCTGTTCGTAGCCCAAATGAATATGGCTGCATGCCAACCAAAACAGCGCATTGTCATAGAGGCTGTTGTTTGTGTATCTATCAATGAATGTTTTAAACATCTCTTTGGACTTTGTATAATTGCCATTCATATATGTATTTAAAGCCTTTTTATAGAAGGATTTATAGTCAAAATCCGTTTTGCTTTTGTCTGTAGTAGATTTTATCCCTTTTGAAATAGAGATGTTGTCAACGTTGCTTATGCTTTGTGTTTTCTTGCTTTTTTCTGTATTAATTTTCTCTTCATGGACGGTTTGATTGTGTTGTGTGGAGTTGTCCAGAATATCAGATGCAGGAGGTATTTTGTTTATGAAATTTTCTCTTTCCGCCTCTATGCGTTTGTGTATCAACAGCAAATCTGAGTCCAAATTGTTTATTCTTTCTATATTGCTTTGTATATTTACTCTATTTTTCTGGACGTCCGTTTCGAGTCTGTCTATACGTTTTTTTAGTATTCTATAATTTTTTGTATCAGTATTAAAATCAGAACAACTGTATAGTAATAAAAATATCGATAAAAATACAATTCTTTTCACTACTCCTCCAAAGAATACAAATTTTAAATTAAAGTTTCGATATTGTCAAATTTTGATGCATAGGCTCACGGCTGTAATAG
>CAZFWO010000054.1:0-9200 GCA_964522785.1 uncultured Desulfurellales bacterium | reverse complement strand
GCTTTATTTAAAATACAGTTTTTGTTTTTGCGAAAAGAGCAGATGGTAAGTGAGGGCTTGGTGAGTTTTAAGTCCAGCACCTATTTTCTTGGATAAAGTCTTTAAAAACATAAAAGTTTTTTACGAAAATAGGTGCTGGGTTGATAAGAAATTGTAAGAGTATCATTTTATTGCTGTGCAGTGGTCTTTTAAAGATAAAAATCACAAATTTATTGACAAAAAGTGCTTAATTTTGTAGAAGCATATGACTTGATTGATTTAGTTGTAAGTAAAAGAGAGGGGTTATTATGTTTGCAGTAATAGAAACTGGCGGTAAACAGTATATCGTCAAAGAGGGCGATGTTTTAAGGGTTGAGAAGTTGTCTGATGACAAAAAAGACATTGAATTTGACAAAGTATTAATGGTAGATAACAAAATTGGAATGCCCTACGTTGAGGGTGCAAAGGTTAAAGGCGCGCTTTTAAAGAACGCAAAAGCTAAAAAGGTTATAGTTTTTAAATTTAAAAAAAGAAAAGGTTATTCAAGAAAACAGGGACACAGACAGTCATTTAGCGAAGTTAAAATAACGCAGATCAATGCTTAAAGTGGAGGCTTTTAGATGGCTCATAAAAAAGGCTTAGGTAGCACAAAAAACGGAAGAGATAGTATAGGGAAACATCTCGGTGTTAAAAGAGGGGATGGACAGTTAGTGAATGCAGGCGAAATTTTGGTTCGTCAGAGAGGAACAAAATATCACCCTGGCAATAACACAAAAATAGGCAGAGACGACACGCTTTTTTCTTTAATTGAAGGTAGGGTTAAATTTGAAGAAAAACTTGGCAAAAAGGTCGTTAGTGTTTATCCATAGATGTTTGTAGATTATGTTGAAATTTTTGTCGAGGCAGGAGACGGCGGAAAAGGTATAGTCAGTTTCAGAAGAGAAAAATTTGTGCCTAAGGGTGGACCAGACGGAGGCAATGGCGGAAAAGGCGGAGATATAGTCTTCAAAGCCTCAAAGGACGAAAACACCCTTAGGCTTTTTCGTTTTAAAAGAAAATTTAAAGCCGAAAACGGAAGCCCTGGTGGCAGCAATAATAAAACCGGCAGGAACGGAAAGAATGAGGTTGTAAAGGTTCCTATAGGAAGCATCATTAAGGATACAAGCGGTAGTATTATTGGAGATCTAAGTAGAGAGGGACAAGAGGTAGTTATCGCAAAAGGCGGAGTCGGCGGAAAAGGCAATGCGTCTTTTGCAACATCTACAAACAGAACACCGAGATTTGCACAAGAAGGTCAAAAAGGTGAAAAAAAAGAGCTGATAATTGAACTCAAGTTGCTGGCTGATATAGGACTTGTCGGTTTTCCAAATGCCGGAAAATCATCCTTAATTAGAGCTATTTCAAATGCAAAGCCAGAGATAGCAAACTATCCGTTTACGACTCTTCAGCCGCATCTGGGATATGTGTATTTCAATGATAAAGATTTTATAGTAGCAGACATACCTGGAATTATAGAAGGGGCTCATCAAGGTAAAGGCTTGGGACTGCAATTTTTGAGACATATAGAAAGAACATCCATATTGCTTTTTGTTATAGATATATTGGATGCTCCCAAAGACATATTTAACAAACTTCTTGAAGAAATTAAAAATTACAATATAAATATTTTGAATAAAAAAAGAGCAATTGTCTTGAACAAAATAGATCTTGTGAACAATTTAGAACCATATAAAACCATTTTTGAAAATGAAAAGGTCTTCTTTATCAGCGCATTAAAAAAAGTAAACCTGAAAGAATTACTTAAATGGATAACAGAGAATTTAGAGAAAAGTTAAAACAGTCAAATAGAGTAGTTATTAAAATAGGCAGTGCAGTCCTTTCTAAAAACAATAATATCGATATCGATACATTAAAAAATATTGTTGATAATGTAGCATATCTAATACAAGATATGCACAAACAGGTTGTTATGGTTTCAAGCGGCGCTGTTTCAAGCGGTATGTCTATTATGGGCATAAAAAAAAGACCTGAAAATATAGTACATCAACAGGCTTTGGCTGCAATAGGACAGCCTGAGCTCATAAATGCCTATAAAAAAAATTTCAAAAACTATAACATCAAGGCTTCTCAGGTTTTGATAACGATTGACGATATACAGAACAGAAGAAGATTCATTAACGCAAAAAATTCCATTGAAACCCTCATAAAATGGAAAATCCTCCCCATTATCAATGAAAACGACACGGTTGTAATAAAAGAGTTACGTTTCGGAGACAACGACAACCTTGCTTCATATACAGTAAATCTCGTTGAAGCTGATCTCCTTATCATGCTTACAAATGTTGATGGCGTTTACGATAAAAATCCGGACGATGAAGAATCCAATGTTATTGAATTCATAAATAAAAATTACGGGATTAACTATTTTAACGATAAAAATAGCCTCGGAAGAGGGGGAATGAAAAGCAAGGTCGATGCAGGCTTAAAGATTGCACAACTTGGCAAAATGGCGGTAATAATAAATGGCAAAAAACATGATGCTTTAAGAAAACTGTTTGAAGATGAAAATTTTAAGAAAACTGTTTTTGAGCCCTCTGAGTCCCCTATAACCTCTAAGAAATCGTGGATTAACAACTGTTCGCCAAATGGTGTCGTAGTTATAGATGAAGGAGCTGCACATAGCATAAGGAGCAATAAAAGCCTGCTGGCAAGCGGTATATGTAAAGTGTATGGCGTTTTTGGCAGGGGCGATATTGTTAACATAGAATCAAAAAATGGTAATTTGGTGGCAAAAGGCATGGTTAATTACGATTCATCAGAAATAGAGAAAATAAAAGGCATACATTCATCCAAAATTGTAGAAATTTTGGGTTATAAATACTCAAATGACGTTATACATATAGATAATATGGTAATTGTATAATAAGGAGGATTGGGCATGATAAAGAATTATATAAACGACATATGCAAAAAAGCCAGGGACGGTTTCTTCGAATTGAGTTGCGTAAAAGAAGATAGGATAAACAGTATCTTAAAGGCACTTAAAGAACTAATAGAGAAAAACAGGGATGAAATTAAACGTATAAATACAATAGATATAGAAAACGGGAAAGCAAGCAACTTAAGCGGCGCTCTGCTTGACAGGCTTCTTCTAAATGACAAAAGAATAGACGGTATTATAGATTCTCTCAACACATTGATTGCCCTCAAAAGTCCTGTAGGCGAAGTAATAGACGGTTGGACTATAGAAAACGGTTTAAATATAGAAAAAGTGAGAGTACCTATCGGAGTCGTAGGCATTATCTATGAATCAAGGCCGAATGTTACCGTTGATGCTGCCGCATTATGTCTAAAATCGCACAACTGTGCAGTTTTAAGGGGTGGAAAAGAAGCAATAAATTCAAACAGATTTTT
This sequence comes from uncultured Desulfurellales bacterium, assembly GCA_964522785.1. Classification (GTDB taxonomy): domain Bacteria; phylum Campylobacterota_A; class Desulfurellia; order Desulfurellales; family Hippeaceae; genus S144-51. Next base: position 5,807 of record CAZFWO010000054.1, on the reverse strand, counting down.
AAGCAGTTTAATCAAAAAAGCCCTCTTAAAAAACGGAATAAACGAAAATTGTGTGGGATTTATAGATAAAACGGACAGAGACGGCGTTTTATATCTCTCAAAGGCTGATAAATATATTGATGTCATTATACCACGAGGCGGAGAGGGTCTGATTAAATTTGTTTCGCAAAATGCCACGGTAAGTGTTATAAAACACGACAAAGGCCTTTGTCATACATTTATTGATAAAGATGCAGACATAGAAAAATCTCTGAATATAGCCTACAATGCCAAAGTTCAAAGGCCGGGTGTCTGCAATGCTATGGAAACGCTGCTTGTACATAAAGATATTGCAAAAGAATTTTTACCTGCTTTTTATAAACTGGCAAAAAAGGCAAATTTGGAACTGAGAGGATGTGAAAAAACACTATCCATACTCAAAGATATAAAGAAAGCAGACGACAAAGACTGGAGTACAGAGTATCTGGATTTAATCTTATCCGTTAAAATCGTCAATGATCTAAATGAAGCCATCAATCATATAAACACATACGGCTCCGGACATTCGGAGGCGATTGTTACAGAAAACTATTCAAGAGCAGAAGAATTTTTGAACAGGATTGATGCATCATGCGTCTATATAAACGCTTCAACAAGATTTACCGATGGAGGCGTTTTCGGTATGGGTGCTGAAATTGGCATCAGCACAAACAAATTGCATGCAAGAGGTCCCGTCGGCTTGAAAGAGCTCACTACATACAAGTATAAAATAAGAGGAGACGGTCAAATTAGAGAATGAGAGTAGGTATATTCGGCGGTACATTTAATCCAATACATATAGGGCATATACGTGGTGCTATAAGTGCGTATGAGGCATTTAAATTAGACAAAATAATATTTATGCCAACGGGCATACCTCCTCACAAGAAAGATGATGTTGCACCTGCTGAATATAGATATCAAATGGTACAATTGGCTATAAGCGATATCGATTACCTTCAGGTATCTCGAATGGAAATAGACAGCAATAGGGTTAACTATACAATAGATACAATCCTCGAACTTAAACAGGCTTATAATAGTGATGAGCTGTTTTTTATTGTGGGCACAGATGCTTTTTTCTATTTGGATCTATGGAAAGATTATAAAAAACTGATTAAGCTTGTATCCTTTATTTTAATGAGAAGGCCTGAATACGATATTAAACCTATTATTAAGAAATATGAAAGCATAATTGAATTTTTGAATATTGAAGACAGCTTCAAAAAGGATAACAATGATACAAGTATTTATATATACACACCTCCGGCATTCGATATTTCGTCAAGTATGGTAAGAAAAAAAATAAAAGAGGGAAAAACTGTTACATACATCATACCGGAAAAGGTTGAAAAGTTTATAAAAGAAAAGGGGTTGTACAAATTATGAAAGATGAAATCATAAAAATACTGAAAGAAAAAAAAGTCGAGGATATATCCGTTATAGATGTTAGAGTAAAATCCGCTCTGTTTGACTACTTTATTATAGGAACTACCGAATCCAACAAACAGACAGACGCTATAATACATGAGTTAAAACAATCGGCAATCCAAATCCATCACATAGAAGAAACAAGAAATTGGATTTTGATTGATTGTTTCGATTTGATTATACATCTGTTTACCAAGCAAAAAAGAGCCGAATACGACTTAGAGTCTTTATGGAAAGATACTGTAAAAACTTTGAATAAATAGACATATGTATTGACAATGCAAAACAAAACATTTTCCTTGACCGCTTGATGCTTAAATGTTAAAAAAAGCCTATGTATGAGCTAAGCGAGAAAAATAAAAAGATTTCAGAGATGTTCTCTTCTATTGCTCCAACATATGATTTTTTGAATCACTATTTGAGCTTTAATATTGATAGACTTTGGCGTAAAAAAGCCGTGTCCTTATTGAGTGGTGAGAGCACCTTAGATGTTGCAGCAGGAACGTGTGATGTTGCAATAGAGGCTTTAAAAAAAACAAAATATGTAGTTGGCTGTGATTTAAGTCTCGGTATGCTCGAAGTTGGGAAGAAAAAGATTAACGGCAAAAACATAGGCCTTGTGTGTGCCCAAGGTGAAAATTTACCATTCAAAGATGAGAGTTTTGACAATGTCATTATAGCTTTTGGCATAAGAAACATACCCGACAAAATTTCGGCTCTGTTTGAATTTAAAAGGGTTTTAAAAAAGGGAGGTAGGCTTGTAATACTTGAATTTAACAAACCTATTTATAAGAGTTTTGGCGTTTTGTATAATCTTTACTCTTCCAAATTTTTACCGTTATTTGGTAAACTCATATCAGGAAATGGTGGCGCCTATTCGTATCTACCTTCTTCAATAAAGTATTTTCCCGATGTTGATTTTCTTAAATCAATGATTGAAAGGGTTGGCTTTATAAATGTATATTACATTCCGTTAACATTTGGTATCGCTTTCATACATAGCGGTATAAAGGAGTGAGTGCTTTATGAGTAATTTTGACTACAATATTTTAGATATGATTTTTTATGGGGATAAAGACGATAAAAAAGCATTCATCTATCAACTGAAAAAGCCGTGCGACATGTTTAATATTATGATCAAGGACACAAGTAACTGCTGGGATGTTATAGCTTATAATAGATTTTTTTACGATAGCGAGGACGAATTAGATATTTACAATGAATTACTCATTCGGTGATATTGTCATAATTGCTTTTCCCTATACAAATATGAATGGTAGCATTATGAGGCCTGCTATGGTTATAGTTGATACTGGCGATGAAGATATTATTGTTTCAAGAATCACATCTCAAAAGAGGTTGATAGAAACTGAGGTCGAGATACATAATTGGAAGGATAAAGGCTTACTCATGCAAAGCTATGTCAGACTGTCAAAAATTGCCACGCTCAATAGAAAGGATATTAAGAAAAAGATAAGCACACTCGATAAAAGCGATATTAAAAAATCCAAAAAAATTCTAAAAAAATTATTTGATTTATAAAAAAGTGGAGGAAAAAATGAGAGAAATAATAAACGCTTTTAGAAATAGATTACTTCAAATAAAGGAGTATCTTTGACCCAAAACTTCCACGAATAAAGGAGATAGACGAGCAACTCAAAGATGAAAAAAACTGGAACAATTATACCTTGCTTCAATCCCTAAAACATGAAAAGCAGCAGATAGAATCCCAGGCAAAAGAGATTAAAGAGCTGGAAGAAGAGATTGATACGCTACTTGAATTGGATGAAATGTCAAATGAGGATAAAAGCATCAAGAACGAGATTGCATCTAACGTAGAATTATTGAAAAAAAAGATAGAAAATGCAGAGATAAAGCTTTTTTTATCCAATAAGCACGATTCTTCAAATGCTATAGTAACAATTCATTCGGGTGCAGGCGGAACAGAAGCGTGTGATTGGGTTTCCATGCTGTTTCGAATGTATTCAATGTGGGCAGAAAAAAACAATTTTTCTTTGGAAATTATGGATATTCAGGCAGGTGACGAAGCAGGATACAAGAGTATAACATTCATCGTCAAGGGTGAATTTGCATATGGATATATGAGAACCGAAATCGGGGTCCACAGGCTTGTAAGAATTTCACCGTTTGATGCCAATAAAAGAAGACATACAAGCTTTGCATCCGTTGCGGTTTTACCTGAAATTAACGACGATGTTGAAGTAAATATAAAGCCAGATGATTTAAGAATAGATACATTCAGGGCATCAGGTGCAGGCGGTCAACATGTAAATAAAACAGACTCTGCAATAAGAATAACCCATATTCCCACAGGTATTGTTGTGAGTTGTCAAAATGAACGAAGTCAATACAAGAACAAGAGCTTTGCCTTAAAGATTTTGAAATCAAGATTATATCAGTTTGAGCAGGAAAAAAAGCAGAAGCGATTAGACAATCTTGGCGGGGACAAAAAGAAAATAGAGTGGGGAAACCAGATCAGATCATACGTTCTACATCCCTACAAGATGGTAAAAGACCACAGAACAAATTTAGAAAAAAAGGATATGGCTGCATTATCTGTTTTGGACGGCAATATAGACGATTTCATAAAAGAGGCTTTAAAAAACAATTTATAGGAGTTTAGACATGGAAGATAAAAATAAATTAATACAAAGAAGGATAGAGAAGCTTGAGGAGCTAAAATCAATCGGCTTGGAGCCATACTACAATAAATTTGCCGCAGAGAATCTAGCGGATGACATAAAGAAAGAATATGACAAATTGGATGCAGAAAAACTGTTAGAAATCAACAAATATGTAAAGATAGCCGGAAGAATAATGGCTTATCGCAGCTTTGGAAAAGCGGGATTTATGAATATAAAAGACTTTAGTGGGCAGATACAGGTATATGCAGAAAAAAAAAGGTTGAGTGAAAATGAGTTTAAACTGTACAAAAAGCTTGATATAGGTGATATCATTGGAATTGAAGGCTATCTGTTTAAAACAAAAACGGGCGAGCTCACAGTCAAAGCCAATAAAATAGTTTTATTAACAAAGTCGATAAGGCCATTACCTGAAAAATGGCATGGATTGCAGGACAAAGAACTGAGATACAGACAGAGATACGTAGATTTGATAGTCAATGATGAAGTAAAGGAAACAATGATAAAAAGAGCAAAAATAATCAATGCTATAAGAGATTTCATGATAGATAATAGGTTTACAGAGGTTGAAACACCCATGATGCATAAATTGGTAGGAGGAGCAACAGCAAAACCGTTTGTTACGCACCACAACGCCCTTGATATAGATCTTTATATGCGCATAGCACCTGAACTATATTTAAAGAGATTGGTTGTAGGTGGAATGGAAAGGGTTTTTGAAATTAACAGAAACTTCAGAAATGAAGGAATGGATTTGAAGCACAATCCCGAGTTTACTATGATGGAATTTTATATAGCATACAGGAATTATACGTTTCTCCTCAATTTTACAGAGGAGATGTTTGAGTACATTTTTAACGCTTTTGATATAAAGAATCAAAAGCTTGAATTTAACGGCCAAGAGATAGACTTCTCAAGACCATGGAAAAGGCTTGATTTTTTTGAGGGACTAAGAAACATTGGGGGCTTCGGAGAAGATATAATTAACGACAAGAACAGGGCTTTAAACACAGCTTTGGAACTCGGTAAATCGGTTAATAAGGATATGAGCTTGGAAAAAATACTGGCTGAGCTCTTTGACGCCTCTGTTGAACCCAAATTGATTAATCCCACCTTCGTTACAGGCTATCCTGTAGCCATAAGCCCTTTGGCAAGAAGAAATAGCGACAATCCCCATATAACAGAGAGGTTCGAACTGTTTATATCTGGAATGGAGATAGCAAATGGTTTTTCAGAGCTTAACGACCCGTTTGATCAAAAAGAACGATTCTTAAAGCAGGTTGAAGACAGAAAAAAGGGTGATGATGAAGCTTCTATGTATGATGCCGATTATATTAGGGCATTGGAATACGGCTTACCACCTACAGCAGGTGAAGGCATAGGCATAGATAGATTAGTTATGCTTTTGACAAATCATGATTCCATAAGGGATGTCATACTCTTTCCATTAATGAAGGATAAAGAGGAAAAATAGTTTATACTTATATTATGAGACCGCTGAACAGCACATAATGAAACCACTGCGTAATCCATGTTTCTTATCAAGCTCTTGAAACGAATATGACCTAAGCACCTATTTTCGTGGATAAAGTTTTCAAGAAAGTAAAAGTTTTTACGAAAATGGGTAACGGGCTCAACTGTTTGAGTCTATTTTTACAAATCTGCTGTTATTTTCTTTATGGTAACTGACATCAC